>NZ_CP084222.1:900389-1200519 GCF_020268605.1 Arsenophonus apicola | reverse complement strand
ATTCTGTCGATTTGATAAATCGCATGCTGTTTATCGCTAAAATTGTTTTTCTGCTCATCATGCTAGTCGTTATGATGCCACACGTAAAAAATACCAATCTCACCGCTATGCCAGTAGAAAAAGGTTTAGTCTTATCAGCCATCCCGGTTATTTTTACTTCTTTTGGTTTTCACGGCAGTATTCCTAGCCTGGTAAGCTATATGAATGGGGATATCAAAAAGTTACGTAAAATTTTTATTATTGGCAGTGCGATCCCATTATTCGCTTATATTTTATGGCAAATAGCCACCTTAGGAGCTATCCCCCAAAACACCTTTATCGGTATTTTAGCTGCCCAGTCCGGTTTAAACGGATTACTCATTGCAATTAATGATATCGTTGCCACTTCACAAGTTACTATTGCGGTTAACCTATTTATGGATCTGGCGTTGGCAACCTCTTTTTTGGGGGTCACATTGGGTTTATTTGACTATTTGGCCGATATGTTTAAACGTAAAAATAGCGCATTTGGTCGCTTACAAAGTGGATTATTAACCTTCCTGCCACCACTAATCTGTGCACTTTTTTTTAGCAGTTTTGTTAAAGCCTTAACTTATGCTGCCGTCGCTTTATCTATCTTAGCACTCATCCTACCCGCGCTGATGGTTATGCGGGTCAGAAAGATTGAAACTGACAAAACTAATCGTTATCGAGTTAAAGGTGGAACAGCCGCGTTACTGGTAGTATTGATTTGTGGTATTGCTATGATTTTAATACAGATCGCCATTGTTATTGACATTTTACCTGCTGTGGGATAACACGCTTTAATATAAGGGAAAGCACCATAAACTATATGGTGCAAACATTGAAGCAGCTAAAAACTGACGCCTGCACCAAGATAAAAACCATCAGCAATAGTATTATTAGGATGATGATGCTTACCTTGTACTTTAATGAAACGATAACCCAAATTAATGGCTAGTGGTTTAATCACTTCATATTTGATGCCAACATCCGCTTCCTGATAAGCATAATTACCTGAAGTAAAATCACGCGGTGAGCCATAAATTTCCCCATATAAAGCCAATGATGGCATAATCTGCCAATTAGCGCCAACACCAGCAGCAAAGGCAAAACCGTTATTATTATCCTGCGGTGATAAATAATAAGCTTTTCCACCAATATAAGCGCTAAAAGGCCCCAAAGGTAAACCAAAAGTCGCGCCTAAACTGGCTACTTGACCATCATGATCACTACGTGTCCAATTGCCATTTATGCCCAGGCCTGCCCCTTTGCTACCAATACCAGCCGTAAGTTCAGTAAAATCTTTTCCTACTTGTGCACTGACAGAAGCGGCATTAGAATGGCCTGAGAATAAAAAACATCCAACTGTTACGGGTAATAAAAACCTTTTCATCAAAATAGTTATCCTAAGTCATTAATTATTCTGGTTACTAAAATATCGACAATATATTTCATTTTCTTGCGAATTATTATTATTTTTTTGTAAAAAATATTTTTGACTCAGATATATCGCAGCAATAGGTATTTTTGATTGGCTATATATCTTATTGGCTTAGATAATTCATTTGATATAACTTTAATAAGATTAATGAAATTATGTAACACCTGCTAATTGTTTTTAAATACATTTTTCTATTTCAAAAAAACTGGAGATGTGTAATGGAGAAAAAAGAAGGTCTTACGACCTCTGCAGGCTCACCCGTCGTTGATAATAATAACGTTATCACCGCAGGCCCTCGAGGCCCAATGCTGTTACAAGATGTTTGGTTTTTAGAAAAATTGGCACACTTTGACCGTGAAGTTATACCTGAACGCCGTATGCACGCTAAAGGCTCAGGTGCATTTGGTACTTTTACCGTTACCCATGATATTAGCCAATATACGCGGGCAAAAATCTTCTCTCAAATAGGTAAAGAAACCAAATTATTTATCCGTTTTTCTACCGTTGCTGGCGAACGGGGCGCTGCTGATGCAGAACGAGATATTCGGGGTTTTGCCTTAAAGTTTTACACCGAAGAGGGTAATTGGGATTTAGTGGGTAACAATACACCGGTTTTTTATTTACGTGATCCATTAAAATTTCCCGATCTTAACCATGTTGTAAAACGGGATCCGCGCACTAATTTACGTAACCCTGCTTATAAGTGGGATTTTTTCTCACATTTGCCTGAATCTCTTCATCAATTAACTATCGATATGAGTGACCGAGGTATCCCCAAATCTTACCGTCATATGCACGGTTTCGGTAGTCACACCTATAGTTTCATTAATGAAAAAAATGAGCGATTCTGGGTTAAATTTCATTTTCGGTGCCAACAAGGCATTGAAAATTTAATGGATGACGAAGCAGAAAAAATTGTCGGTAAAGATCGTGAAAGTTCGCAACGGGATCTGTTTGATGCCATTAAAAACAAAAATTATCCGCGTTGGAAATTGCAAATCCAAGTCATGCCTGAAGCCGATGCTGCTAAATTACCCTACAATCCATTTGATTTGACTAAAGTATGGCGACATAAAGATTGTCCATTAATCGATGTGGGTGAATTTGAATTAAACCGCAATCCTGATAACTACTTTGCTGATGTGGAACAAGCCGCCTTTAGCCCAGCTAATATTGTGCCAGGGATTAGTTTTTCACCAGATAAAATGTTACAAGGCCGGCTATTCTCTTATGGAGATGCCCATCGTTATCGTTTAGGTGTCAATAATTTTCAGATCCCAGTCAATAAGCCTCTTGCCACTTGTCCATTTCATAACTATCACCGTGATGGCGCTATGCGAGTGGATGGTAATAGCGGCAACGGAGTGACTTACGAGCCGAATAGCGCCGGCCTATTTCAAGAACAGCCGCAATTTAAAGAACCGCCATTAACGTTGACGGGAGCAGCCGATCACTGGAATCATCGCGAAGATGATGATTATTATAGCCAGCCTCGCGCACTTTTTGAATTGCTCAGTAAACATGAACATAAACGTATGTTTGAAAGGATCGCCAGTGAATTAGTTGAAGCATCAATTGAAACTCAGCAGCGGCAGGTTGCGTTATTTTATAAGGTACACCCTAAATATGGTAAAGGGGTTGAAAAAGCATTAGAAAAACAGCGAAAAAAACACCATAAATAAAACGCTTTAGTAGTCAAGGAGAGGCTAAAACCTCTCCAAATCATTTTTACATTAATGACTGGCTAAAAAATGGATTTACCCAAAGATCTCCTCATCGCCTTAGAGCCAACGCTATACTAGTTTAAATCCGTTTATTATTATGATGATGCTGTAAAAGCCATTGGTGGATATTGTGACGGGAAAGCTTAATGCCGGCATTCTGTGTTAACATTCTAGGCAATAAATAATAAGCAATAGGCCGTTGAAAAGCGGCTAGCTGAGGATCTAGCCACTGATTTAAACTGGTTACCAGTTGTTTATTATCAGACTCAATAACCACAACTGGGCGGTGACCAAATTCTTTATCGGGTATTGGCATAACAAAACTCTGTTTAATATCGGGATGGCTATTTATGATAGCTTCAATATCTTCGGGTTGAATCCCTTCCCCGCCACTAAAAAATTGATTATCCAATCGACCTAAAATTTGCCATTCTACTGCCGTAAATGCCCCTTTATCACGGCTAGCAAACCAACCATTAGCTAATGCTAATGGTAGCACTTTGCCCTGCCACCAATAGCCTAATGCCAAACTGTCAGCTTGAATATGAATTTCACTATTGACTAAACGAAGCGACTTGCCGGTTAAAGGTAAACCGACACCCTTACCGCTATCTGCTGGTTTAGCGCAAACGGTGGAAGCTGTTTCTGTCATACCATAACCTAACCAACAGCGGATGCCATGCTGTTTTGCCGCAGCAACTAGTTCGTGCGGGATCATCGCGCCGCCTAATAACACGTTTTGCAAACTGGCTTTTTGCTCAACATTTTTTATCTGCAATAAACGCCATAATTGAGTAGGCACTAAAGAAGCGTGGCTACATTGCTGTAATGCATGAGGTAATTCACGGGTGGCTTTTATTGCTAACCTAGCACCGCGAAATAACCACCGCCAAACAATTCCCTGGCCTGAGACATGAAAAAGCGGTAACGAAAGCAACCAGCAATCCTTACGCTGAAATGGCAATAACGTAAGCACTCCCTTTGCACTATTGAGATGAGCGGCAATATTATGTACTACCGCTTTCGCTAAACCGGTCGAACCTGAGGTTAGTATTAATGTCGCAGGCAACAATGACATAAAAGGCACTGCGCTAGTGATATCATATTGATAATTAGCTGATTTTATTGTAGCTGCTCGATAATCTAGCAATTTTACATGCGGCAAAAACAACGGCTTATCAGTAAAGTCAATCATACAATCAATCGCCAAACTGGCAGTTAATTCTGTTACTGTGCTCTCTGGCAGTTGTGGATTGAGGGGCAAAATCCGAGCACCCAATTGTAATAATGCCAACTGACATAACAGCAAAGAAAGACTATTTTTACCCCTAAGCATGATAGTCATCTGCTGGGGAGCAAACAGCTGACGTTGAAAATGGGCGGCAATAGTATTAATTTTTACCACCAATTGACGCCAGCAATATTGTCTATTCTCGGTTATCAGTGCAATGTCAGTCGGTGATTGTTCAGCCTAATAAAGCCAGGGCCATTGATTAAATGTCATTCATGTTGCCATATTTGTGCTAATTCATTTAATCCGATTAGCGGTAACGAACTTTCAGGCCATTGACGGACAAGTTGAGCCTGGTGTAGAGACAAGGTATCTAATCCTGGCACGCTTTCTGGTGTTAACCAGTTTGCTATTCGCGCTAATTGGGTTAAGCCAAAACTACTTTCTAGACTAGAACTAATCACGGTCTCTAATCCCAAAGCCTGAGCGTCATGAATAAGTTGCTTACAACGATTTAAGCTACCTAGTAAGGTGGGTTTAACAATGATGGTGCTAACGCCCGGCTGCTTTTTAAGTTGAAAGCCCGGCTCACGCACACTTTCATCCCAAGCAATGGCGATCCCCGTTTGTTGAGCAAAAGCCAACGAGTCAAGCATGGTTTTACAAGGCTCTTCAATAAAATCAATTCTAGCGCGATTAGCAGGTTTAATATACTTGGCAAATGCGGCCGCTTGGGATTGATTCCAACTTCGATTAGCATCCAAGCGTAAACGCAAGCAAGGAACAGCATCAAGTAGTAAATTAACTACCATCCCATCCCGCACTGATTCATAAAACCCAACCTTAACCTTAGCCACTTTTTCACTGTTAGCAGCATTTAATTGTAAAATAAGCTCATCCAGATCACCGGTGCAAAGGGGAGCTTTTGGATAATGGGTGATTTCTGGTAATTCGGCCATTAATTCAGCCTGTGCACAACTAAGTCCAAAAGCCACTGATGGGATATCGCATTCTTCTATTGTTGCCCCCTGACACCAATCACGTAAACGGGTTTGCAGTGCCAATCGAGCCGTTTCTAGTGTTTCAACACTAAACTGCGGTAAAGGTGAAATTTCCCCCCAACCTTGAGAACCATTTTCTTGTAAATGAATAAGAAAGCCATCACGGGTTTTTAATCGTTGCTGCCGTAATATGATCCCCGTTTCCATTGGTAAACTAAATTGATATATTGCCGCCTTACGCATTATGGATTACGCTCAAAGGTTGAAAATTCCGGTTGCCGTTTTTCATTAAAAGCATTTCTGCCTTCCTGACCTTCCTCAGTCATGTAAAACAACATCGTGGCATTACCGGCTAACTCTTGTAAACCTGCCTGGCCGTCGCAATCCGCATTCAGCGCGGCTTTCAAACAGCGTAGTGCCATTGGGCTGTTTTTTAGTATCTCTCTGCACCAACCTACTGTTTCACACTCAAGTTCAGCATAAGGTACAACCTGATTTACCAATCCCATATCCAATGCTGACCGGGCATCATATTGACGACATAAGAACCAAATTTCGCGCGCTTTTTTTTGTCCAACAATACGCGCCATATAAGAAGCGCCCCAACCACCATCAAATGAACCCACCTTAGGCCCAGTTTGCCCAAATATGGCATTGTCAGCAGCAATGGTTAAATCACACATCATATGTAATACATGTCCACCGCCAATCGCATAACCGGCAACCATAGCAACAATCGGCTTTGGACAGGTTCGAATTTGGCGTTGAAAATCTAAAATATTTAAATGATGGACGCCATTATCATCTCGATAGCCACCATAATCACCACGAATTTTTTGATCACCGCCGGCACAAAAGGCTTTTTCTCCCTGGCCGGTTAAAATAATACAACCTATCGCATTATCGTAACGGGCATCAGATAATGCTTGGATCATCTCTTTGACGGTTTGCGGCCGAAATGCATTACGCACATGGGGACGATTGATAGTAATTTTAGCAATCCCATCTTTAGTTTTATGATAAAGAATATCTTCAACTTGGGCCGAATGATCATGCCATTGTGCAGCAGCATAAGGTTGTTCTTTATTCAGACACTGCATATTCAATTCCTTCCGTCAGAAAATTTAAAAAACGCTCCACTGCTTTAGCATAAGCAATAGGATTACTACGATGGGCATTATGCCCAGCCTCAGGTATCCGAATAAGTGGTAACGAGAATTGTTGTGAGATAGCGCAAAACTTTTCGTCATACTCACCGCAGAGGTAGCTGAAAGGGTAGTTTCGCTGTAATAATTTATTGACTAAAAAAGGTTGTTTACCTAATGAAGTCGTTTCCAATAAATGGGCAACATATTCGCCGCAATTATTCCTGCGCTCAGCTATTAATTGTTGTCGTTGCTCGACAGATAAGTCATGAAAGACGGCTTGCTGATACCAATCGGATAAGACATTATCCATAGGCTCACATCGAAAGCGTTTTGCCCAAGACTGATCATGCTTTAAACGTAGCAGGCGCTCAGTGGGCTGTTTTAAACCAACATTGGCCCCCTCAACAATTAATGCTTTCAATTTAGTAGGTTGAGACTGACAAGCGTAATACATAGCAATCCTACCACCCAACGAATAGCCAATTAGATAATAACTGTCAATTTGATTAGCTTGAATTGCCTGTTCAATTAACCGACTTAAGTGAGAAAAATCTGTCAGTTGAATATATGGTGAACGCCCGTGGCCCGGTAAATCAATTGTCAGTGATGGATGATTGTTGCATTGTTCAATAATAGGTAGCCATTCGCCGCCTTCGCCAAGTAAACCATGTAACCAAACTAACCATGTTCCAGCACATTTTTCATGGTATCGTCGAGTATATAACATCATAATTGCATCATCTGATTAACAAGTTGATTGAGTGTTTTTGCCCCTTCATCACCTGCTACTAACAATTCAATCATCAACGCCTTACCACCGTGCTGCCAATAATCATTGATGGTATCTTTCAACTCATGCCAATTTGACGGGGCCGCGTAAGATAGACCAAACATGGCAGCCGCATGCTTAAATTGCAACTGATGAGGCATGCAATAAAAACGTTCTCTTTCCGCTTCAGGGGTAGGTAGCATAGAGAAGATTTGGCCACCATTATTATTCACTACAATCAACACCGTGGGTGCCAAGCAAGCACGTAATAAATTCAGACTATTTAAGTCATAAAGCGCCGAAATATCGCCGATGATGCCTAGCGTAGGCTTCGCATTGGCCGCGTGCACACCGGCTAGGGTAGCAATCAAACCATCAATGCCACTAGCTCCACGATTGCTATAGATTGGATAATTTGCCGGTAATTGGCAGAGAGCATCAATCAATCTGACAATCAAGCTATTACCAACAAAAAGTTGCCCGTTTATCGGTAACAATTGTGCCAGTTGATGCGCAATGGCGGCTTCTGAAAATTGTTGATCCAATTGTTTCCTGACGCCGCTATAAACGCTATTAACAATAGCAATCAATTCGTTCGCCCAAGGTAAACAAGTTATTGCCGGATGGCCAATTAACCAGTTAGACACTGAACTAACCAATCGCTTACCACGATGATTAGCCGGATCTAACCGACCAGGAATAGGATCAATAATCCAATATTCTTCAGGTTGACATTGTGCTTGCCATTCTAATAAACGTTTACTGGTTAAACTTGAGCCAAATTGGACGACTAATTGGGCATTTTGCAAAATGTTTTTCACTGCTGTTATGGATAACCAAAGATCGGCGCAGGGTAAGGGTTGTCCCGTTTGTGATAAAACATCACTAATTATTGACCAACCTAACATTTCTGCCCATTGTGCAACTTGCGCTCCCTCATCAGGTCGCATTCTGCCCGCGATCACTAGACCTTTTTTCTGTCGCCAAACATGCCAATTTGTTACCAATGCTAACGAGTGACAGCCACCACCGCTCAACCAGGGTGTAGAAGATTGCCACCAACTAGCCAATGAATTTTGCCAGTCAATTTGTGCTGAAGCTTGACCATATAAAGGTTCAGCAAATGGGCAATTGATATGCACAGCGCCATGGGAAAGATTATTCATTGCATTGTCAATGGTACTAATCAACCATTGCGCACTGATATCTTGGGTGGGACTGGGTAATGTTAATGTTTGTGCTGGATGATCAGCAAAAATAGCAGTTTGCCGAATCGCTTGATTAGCACCACAATCAATTAATTCTGCTGGCCGATCGGCAGTTAAAAAAATGATATTTTCACCCGTTAAGCCGGCTTCAATTAAAGCGGGATATAAGTTAGCCACTGCGGTACCAGAAGTGACAATAACAGCCACCGGTTTGCTAACCACTTTTGCCAAGCCCAGAGCAAAATAGCCTAATCCACGTTCATCATAGTGAGTATGACAAATTAACTTACTATTTGCCGCGGCGGCTAATGTCAATGGTGTCGAGCGAGAACCTGGCGCAATGCAAACATGGCTTAATCCATGTCGTGTTAATGCTTCCAGAATGACTTGCGCCCATTGACGGTTAAAAACACTATGCGACATACTTTACTCAAAGCAGAAATAAGAAATAAAATAATAGCAATTTTAAGTGAAATTACGTTATTTTCCTTATTCCAGTTCAATAAAATGACGCTAAAAAATTATTTTTGTTGTAAAAATCAACTTTCACAACAAAATGTTTCCGTATTTAGTAATGTTTGTAAACCTGCAACCTTATTTTCCACTTCAAGCCATTCTTGCCATGGATCTGAATCGTTAACGATACCGGCACCGGCATAAAGTCGAAGACGAGTGTCATTTATATGTGCACAACGTAACGCTACAACAAATTCACTTTGATTTAGTGATAGATAGCCGGCACTACCTGCATACCAACCACGGCAAATAGGCTCATTTTGCTGTAGAAAATGCTTCGCTATTTTTCTTGGCACACCCGCAACCGCCGCTGTCGGCTGTAAAAGGTATAAACAGTCACTATCACTAGCATCACGTAGCGTGACATGAATAAGACGACGCAAATGCTGAATTTTACGTAACAAAATAATATCAGGTGAGGAAATACTAATCCTTTCACAATTATTTTGTAATCTTTGACAAATATCCTCTACGACCAGTCGATTTTCATGCTGATTTTTATCATCATTCATTAACCAATCCGAATGGGCTTGCCTGACTGACTGATCTGATGAATTGACTACCGTTCCAGCTAATGCTTCAGTATAAAGTTGTTGAAATTCACGATAATAAAGACGCTCTGGCGTTGATGATAAAAAGGTATGTTGAGGGTTAAACGACAGCATAAAATGGTAACATTGACGGTTAACCGCTTTACTTGCCAACATCAGACTGGCCGCATTTAATGGTTTTGTTAATTAAATATCCGTTTGGCGGGCAATCACCACTTTATCCATAACCCCACTATTAATCAGTTGTATTGCCTGAGTGGTTAAATCTCGCCACTGTGGGTATTCAGGCAGATGTTGAACTCGCTTAATACTGCTATTAAGTGGAGAAATGGGTTTAACTGATTGCAATCCAGATAAAAATTGCAGGGCGTGCGGCAGATCTTGTTGATCAATAATATTGATAGCTAATATCCACTTTCCCTGACCATAACGAAACTCGAGCCGCGGTATGAATAAATAGCTCTCAACACCAACAAAACCAGCATAATATTCATTATTAGGCAGTGGCTGCCAAGCATTCAATCCCCAGATACGCATGGTTGTGGTAGCGGGTTGTTGCTGTAAAAATTGTTCAGCATCGACAATATTAGTAAAATGTTTTACCTCACCGAGTAAAGCCACTTCTTCGTGACCATCGCGATGATGCCAATAAAATTGAGGATAAAATTGCTGACTGGCTAGCCAGTCTAAAGCAGGAAATTTAATATCAGCGGGTAAAGGAAATTGATATTGTTGCCCACTTGTCCCATCGATTTGTCGTTCAGATAAAAATTGATAAACACTTGCCATGAACTCGCTAATATTAACCACTATTACTATCCTCTTGACTCCAATAAATCATTTTATTAAACCAATTGGCTAATCATGTATTTATTCTGCTATTTGTTGCTTTAGCAAACTATTATTAAATTTTTGCTATTAACAATCTCAATCATAAAAAACCCAGCGATATTAACGCTGGGCTATTAACGCATACTGATAATTATGCCGCCAAAGCAGCAAGTGCAATCTCAAACAAAGGTTATGGCCATATTCCCAATAAAATTGTAATAACAGCACACAATAACGCAAATAAAGTGGCTAAATTAACATTTAATTGTTTGTGCGGTTGGCCATTAGTTAGCGGCTCACGGCTATATAAAATAGCCATAAAACGTAAATAATAGTATAACCCCATCGCACTACCGATAATCACGACTGCCGTTAACCACCATAATTCGGCATTAATAGCAGTAATGATGAGATAAAATTTACCAATAAAACCTAGGGTAATTGGTATGCCCGCTAACGACAGCATCATAATGGTCAAAATAATCGCCAACACCGGTTGGCGCCAATATAATCCCCGATAAGCATTAATATCGTCTTTATCATCACCACAGTAGGGGCTTGAGAGAATGCTGACAACACCAAAAGCACCTAAACTGGCCAATAAATACCCCATAAAATAAATTGCGACGGTAATTTGTGCGGCAACACTATCAGTCTGTAACGCAATTAACGGCAATAGCAAATATCCCATATGGGCAATAGATGAGTAACCTAACAGCCGCTTAATACTCTGTTGCGAGATGGCCATTAAATTACCAAACAGAATAGAAGCCATGGCAATAATGCTAAGTACTAACAATAATGCCTGACTTTCTGCTATCGCTGATGTCATTAGTAAACGCATTAAAACTGCGAAAATGGCGATCTTGCTAGCTGTTGCTAAAAATGTTGCCACCGGTGCAGGCGCACCTTGATAAACATCCGGTGTCCACAATTGAAAAGGTACAAAAGAGAGTTTAAAACCAATGCCGACCAACATCATGCCAACACCAACCATAATGACTGGATAGTGAATAATATGCTCATTTAGGCTTAAACCTAATTTGGCAAATAGCAAACTGCCGGATTCAGCATAAAGTAATGCCATACCGAACAATAAAAATGCAGAGGCGGCGGCGGATAGCAACATATATTTAATGCTAGCTTCTAATGAACGCTTCTGGGTAAAGGCATAGCCGACCAAGCCAAATAATGGCAATGAAATTAATTCAATACCAATGAATAAGGTTGCTAAATGGTTGGCCATTGATAACAAGATCCCACCAGCTACCGCAATACTTAATAATAAATAAAACTCTTCTTTGTTATCCGGGTATCTTGTAAGCCATCCATAGGCATAAATTGCTGTGCCAATACCAGCAAGCAAAATCAGTGCGCTATAAAAGAGTGAATATTTATCTACATAGATTAATGGGGTGACTTCAAGCGGTAATTTATCGCCAATTAAGCAGCAGGCCAAAAGAGCAATAATAAAACCGGCTATTGTTAATATGGCATTGAGTAAATGATGACGCCGCCAGGCAATGGATAACATCACAATCACCACTAATAGCCCAACGATCAAAAGTGGAGACAATGCGATCAATTGTTCAAAAGTTATGGTCATGACGAATTATGGCCTTAAGGTTGAAAACGAAATAGAATACAAACTGTGCAGCGATTCCATCACATTTTTTGAAGTATCTAATACGGGTTGCGGATAAAAACCTAATACCACTAATAACAATGCTAATGTCACTAAAACCAACATCTCGCGACCATTTAAAGCGGGTAGTACTTTTTCTGATTTTGTGGTGCCATAATAGACCTGTTGCATCATCCAAAGTGCATAGATCGACGCAAATACCACACCGAATACCATAATTGTTGTCACCAATTTAAATTGCCCAAAAGTACCAAATAGGATCATAAATTCACCAACAAAATTTCCGGTACCCGGCATGCCCAACGTTGCCACGGCAAAAAACAGTGATAGTGCAGGTAGCCACATGATCCGTTTCCATAATCCTCCCATCATGCGCATATCACGGGTTCCAGTACGTTCATAAAGTTGACCACTAATAATTATTAAAGCCGCACCTGATAAGCCATTAGCAATCATTTGTAACACTGCTCCTTGGTAAGCCAGGATAGAACCGGCATAAATAGCGACGGTAACAAAGCCCATATGCGACAAACTGCTATAAGCCACCAGGCGTTTGATATCTGTCTGTTTGAATGCTAACCATGCACCATAAAATATGCTGATCACGCCAAGTGTCATCGCGATAGGGGTAAATTGAATCGATGCGGTCGGAAAGAGCGGTAATGTGAAACGCAATAAACCATAAGCTGCCGTTTTAAGCATGATACCAGATATATCAACGGAGCCAGCTGTTGGCGATTGTTCTTGTGTGTCTGCCATCCAGCCATGAAAAGGTACCAAAGGCATCTTCACCGCAAATGCAATAAAAAAACACAGCATTAATAAATACTGCGTCAGCGCTGACATTTTGGTATTTAACAGATCGTGATAGGCAAATGACCAATTACCCGTTGATTGATAATGAATTAATGCTAATGCAACAATTGCCACCAACATAATCAGACCGCTTGCTTGGGTATAAATAAAAAACTTACTAGCTGCATTGACATGTGCACGTTCTTCCGAGCCTTTATGCCCCCAATTAGCAATCAGAAAATACATTGGGATCAGCATCATTTCCCAGAAGAAAAAAACCAAAAACAGATCCACCGCCAGGAAAATTCCCATCACGCCAGCTAGAATCCACATTAAATGAAAGTGATAAGCACCTTGGTTTGGTTGATTTTCACTCCACGAACTCAATACCGAAAAAATTCCCATGATAGCCGTTAGCACTATCATTAGTAATGATAAACCATCAATGGCCAAGGCAATATTAATACCTAATGGCGTGATCCATGGCATAAAAAAGATCGCCTGCCATTGGGGTAATGCCAAAGTGTTAGTCAACGAATAATTTCCCTGTAACCAAAGTAGTACAGAGAGGAGTAGTGTTAACCCCATCACAAGCAGTGCCAAATAGCGTGGCGCCCGTTGATTAAATCGTTCGGACTGCCAGCATAGCACACCACCGATGAAGGGAAGAAGTATTAGCCAAGGTAATAGCATGGCGCAATGTGTCCCTTAATTAAACCAGAAGTAACAGTGCTAACATCAACACTGCCCCTAACCCCATAGAAGCCAAATACCAACGGATCTGCCCATTCTGGCTAAAAGTTAAGCCTCTATTGCCCCAACGTGACATCACAGCTGGAATATTCATTAATGAATTGACAGGATCATTTGCCAATAATTGAGCAATTACTTTAAAGGGTTTTATAAAAATAAGGTTATAAAGTTGGTCAAACCCCCATGCCTGATACCACCAAGCAGTAAAAAAACGTCCTGCCGCACTTTTGGCAATGAATTTAACAACCTTACGTTTACCTAGATAGAGAAATATCGCTAGTGCCAGTCCGAGTAATGCAACAATCGCTGAAACTATTTCTAGCCTAACTTTACCTGACTCATTGATTGTTTCACTGATAGGGAATATACCGGCTAAAGGTTGCACAATCAATGCACCAACCACCGTGGATAATACGGCTAATACCGCTAACGGCAGGGTATGACTAATCCCCCCAACAGCTTGAGCTTTAGCCTGTTTTTTGCCATGAAAGACAATAAAAATCATACGGAAGGTATAGAAAGCGGTCATAAATGCACCAATTATGCCAGCCCACAATAAAACAGTTTCGCCTTGCCGAGCAGCTCCCCATAAGATATCGTCTTTACTATAAAAACCTGCAGTGACTAGTGGTATTGCCGCTAACGCCCCGCCACCGATTAAAAAGCAAGCATAAACAAAGGGTAGCGTTTTACGTAAGCCACCCATTTTAAATATATTTTGTTCATGGTGACAGGCAACAATTACTGAACCAGCGGATAAAAAGAGTAAAGCTTTAAAAAACGCGTGGGTCATCAAATGAAAAATAGCCGCATCCCAAGCCTGAACACCTAAAGCTAAAAACATATAACCTATTTGACTCATTGTCGAATAAGCTAATACACGTTTGATATCGGTTTGTACTAAGGCCGCAAATCCAGCCAATATTAGGGTAACCGCACCAATAATAGCGACTAAGTGCAATATTTCCGGCGCCATCAAGAACAAAATATGCGTGCGGGCAATTAAATAAACCCCTGCAGTGACCATGGTTGCTGCATGAATAAGTGCCGATACTGGGGTTGGACCGGCCATTGCATCGGCTAACCAAGTCTGCAAAGGTAATTGAGCAGATTTACCAACAGCACCGCCAAGGATCATTAAGGTTGCCCAATTGATAAGGGGCGAACCAGCGCTAATTTGCTGTGGTACTAATATGCTTAATTGCTGGAAATTCAGTGTGCCAAATTGGTTATAGAGAATAAACATGCCAATGGCTAAAAATACATCACCAATACGTGTGACAAAAAAAGCCTTCATAGCTGCTTTGCCATTTTCTGGATTGGTATAATAAAAACCAATTAGCAAATAACTGCATAAACCGACGCCTTCCCAACCAAGATACATTAGCATCATGTTGTCAGCCAACACGAGAACAACCATACTTGCAATAAACAAATTGGTATAAGCAAAAAAGCGTGAATAACCTTCTTCACCACGCATATACCAAGAGGCGTATAGATGAATTAAAAAGCCGACGCCGGTCACAACCGCTAACATGGTTAATGATAAACCATCAAGCACCAGTGTAATAGGAATGTTGAAGTTACCTACTGCTATCCAATTCCACAACGTCTGACGATAAACATAGCCACCATCAGCATTATTAGCATAAAAATCAATCGCTAGCCAAAATGTTATCAATGCTGCCAAACCTATCGAACCAACCCCGATGGTAGCGGACAAATTTTCTGACCAACGTCCGCGAGAAAATGCGAGCAGTAGAAATCCCAATAGTGGCAGCAAAATGGTTAAATAGAGTAAATTCATCCGCGCATCTCACTGACTTCATCAATATTAAGGTTCTGGCGATGACGATGAAGTTGCAATAACAACGCCAATCCTATACTTGCTTCTGCGGCAGCCAAACTAATTGTTAGAATATACATCACTTGGCCATCAGCTTGTCCCCAATAACTACCAGCCACCACAAAAGCCAATGCAGCTGAATTAATCATTATTTCTAATCCAATTAACATAAAGAGAAGATTGCGCCGGATCAGCAAACAAGTTAAACCTAAAACAAATAAAATCGCCGCTAAAATTAAACCATGTTGCAGAAGGATCATACTTGTTCCTCCACCTCAGAATGACTATCAACAGCATGAAGCCGCTTTTCACGCCCGATATGAAATGCCACGACAAGACCCGCCATTAACAATAAAGAAACCAGTTCAACAGCTAACACATAAGGACCAAATAAACTTATGCCAACCGCCATAGCGCTGATCATCTCGCCTTTGATCTGGCTATGTTTTATGGCCACGATGGCATAAACAATAACGCCAAGTAAAATGGCTGAAAGAATAGCTGGGCCAAGCCATGCTTTGGGTTGTAGCCAGGCACGCTCCTGCTCAACGACTGATTTACCTAAATTGAGCATCATGACAACAAACACAAACAGCACCATGATCGCACCGGCATAAACGATAATCTCTAAGGCACCAGCAAAATAGGATCCAACCGAGAAGAAAACAATTGATAAAGCTAACAGGGAAACGATCAGATACAACAGCGCATGAACTGGATTGGTATGTGTTATTACCCTTAGCGTCGCCAAAATAGCAACCAATCCGGCGACATAAAATGTAAACTCCATAAACATCGCTCCTTAAGGCAACAAATCTTTGACATTAATTGGCTTAACTTCATTATCTGCTTCACCTTTATCTTTACCATTAATCGCCATACCCGTTTTGTGATAAAAATTATAATCTGGATATTTACCTGGCCCTGAAATCAACAAATCCTGTTTTTCATAAACCAAATCTTGGCGTTTATATTCGCCCATTTCAAAATCCGGCGTTAGCTGGATAGCAGTAGTCGGACAAGCCTCTTCACATAAACCGCAAAAAATACAACGGGAAAAATTAATCTGGAAAAATTCTGGATACCAACGGCCATCTGGCTGTTCCGCTTTTTGTAGTGAAATGCAACCTACTGGACAAACTACCGCACATAAATTGCAAGCCACACAACGCTCTTTACCATCAGGATCACGGGTTAATACAATTCGCCCACGATAGCGGGGAGGTAAATAAACCGGTTCTTCCGGATACATTTTGGTTTCACGTTTATGAAAAGCATGTAGGCCAATCATACAAATACTACGTATCTGGGTGGCTAAACCAACCACTAACTCTTTTAATGTCATGGCTCAATCCTCCCTTATTAAGCGTTGCATAGAATAACCGCTGCGGTTACTAACAGATTGATCAACGTCAATGGCAAACACACTTTCCAACCAAAAGCCATCACTTGATCATAACGCGGACGTGGTAACGAGGCGCGAACCAGAATAAACATCACCATGAAGAAGGCGGTTTTTAAGGCTAACCAAATAAAACCAGGTAAAAATGGGCCAAGCCAGCCGCCAAAAAATAAGGTCACAATTAATGCGGAAACCGTGACAATACTGATATATTCACCGACGAAAAATAGACCAAATTTCATACCAGAATATTCAATATGATAGCCATCAGCCAGTTCTTGCTCTGATTCAGGTTGATCAAATGGATGACGGTGACAAACTGCAACGCCAGCAATGACAAAGGTTAAAAAGCCGAAAAATTGTGGAATAATATTCCATAGTCCTACTTGTGAATTGACAATATCCATTAAGTTAAAGGAGCCGGCGCGAGCGACGACTCCCATTAATGAAAGTCCCAAAAAGACTTCATAACTTAAGGTCTGAGCAGAAGCGCGCATCGCGCCTAATAAAGAGTATTTATTATTACTTGCCCAACCCGCAAATAGTACTGAATAAACCGCTAATCCAGCCATCATGAAAAAAAACAGCAGACCGATGTTAAGATCGGCAACATACCAAGTTGCGCTAACTGGAATAATAGCAAACACCAATAACATGGAGCAAAAAGCAATTACCGGTGCCAACATGAAAATGCGCTTATCTGAAAATTGTGGGATCCAATCTTCTTTAAATAGCATTTTTATCATATCAGCCACAATCTGTAATGAACCACCCCACCCTACCCGATTAGGTCCATATCGATTCTGGAACAGTGCCAATAAGCGACGTTCGCCAAAACTCATTAAAGCGCCACAGATAACCACTACCAGCAAAATAACTATTGCTTGTATAACAGCAATAATCGCAGCAGTGATTTCGGCAGAAAACAGCGTCATTATGTTGCCCTCCGTAAATTTTTCACAGCAACACCTGCCATCGTTGGCGCAATGCCGGGCATACCAAGCGGTAAGCCAATCTGCCCTGGAGCCAAATGATAGCTGAGACGAACTGGCAATCGATAAACTTGCTCACCATAACTGAATTCAAGCATGGCACCAACTTTCACCGCTAGATTTTCAGCATCTTGAATATTGAGCATAATATAAGCCTCTAGCATACGTTGTTGTATTGCCTCCGCGCGCTGTGAGGTTTCATCACTACCAAATAAATGATAGTAAGGGGCAACCGTCCATTGGTTATCTTGCCGCTGCCACGCCAGCGGAATAGCAGTAAAATAATCTAGGCGGCTATCGGTCGAATTAAATAATCGGATACCCGGATCACCAAAACGTAATGGCCCGCCGACTTCAGCTTGAAACTTATTCCATGCTTGAGGTGAATTCCAGCCTGGCGACCAAGCAAATGGAATTTGTTGGCGTTTAGCCATGGGGCTGTTATTACCTTCCATCGAAAAAGCAAATGGCGTATCAATATCACGTGGCTGACCAGGTTCACTAACTGAAATATCAGCCAATATTGCGGTACGGCCACTATAACGTTGAGGAGAGCGCGCTAGTTTTTGCCCCCGAATACGAAATGTCGCATTAGGTGCCGCATCAACAATCGCAGTAAACTGAGGCATAGCTGTTACACAGGCTTTGATCACGTGATCTAATTGTGACCAGTCTATCTGACGTGTTTCAAACTCTGCCTGCAATGAATGGAACCAACGCCAACTTTCATTGATGGCAATATTAGGTTGATAATAAGTCGGATCAAACACCTGAAAATAACGTTGTGCACGGCCTTCATTATTAATTAACGTTCCAGAGCTTTCAGCAAAACTGGCGGCGGGTAAAATAAGATCGGCATGATCCATAATAGCGGTACGCTGATGATCTGCGACAATCAATTTATTAAGCTTACCCAAAGCATTATTAACGCTGTCAACATCACTATGGCGATAAAGATCATTTTCCATAACAACGGCGGTATCAACCTCACCGGATGCAATACGCTCGATTGCCATATCTAACGGCTTAGCATTCATCAAAGCCAAGCCAAAACTATTCGCTTCAGCGGCAATATAGGTAATTCCTGCTGCCACATTATTCATTGTTAATGCAAAGGCAATATTAGCCGCGGCCTGAATAAGTGCATCACAACCGGCATTGCTGCCACTAATAATAAGCGGCTTTTTGGCCTGCAATAAAGCTGCAGCAACTAATTTTGCTTTCGTTTTGAGATCCGCCGGCAAATCATTGACGGCTGGCGCTTTACTGTCCAAAGCGTGAGCAATAGCAAAACCAAAGCGAGCTTGGTCATCAACCGGTGCCCGATAACTAAATGCCGCAACATCATCTAACCGGCTATCATCTATACTGGTGATAAATAGGGGATATTTAGCATGTTGGCCTATATTTAACACGGCGGCGATTTGCCAATCTGCCACTTTTTGTGCTGCAGCCATTGCTTTGGCTTTACCTTTCACCGCCTGACGAACCGCTAATGCAATACGCGCCCCAGTTTGAGTTAAATCTTCTCCCAAAACCAGCACCGCATCGTAATTTTCAATTTCGCGCAATGTCGGCGTATAGACGCCACCCTTTTGCAAAATGTTGACCATTAATTCGAGACGACGCTGCTGTGCTGTGGAAATACCGGAATAAAAGTTTTCTTCGCCAACCAGTGCTCGCAATGCATAATTGCTCTCGATACTGGCTCGTGGCGACCCAATACCAATAGTCTTTTTTGCTTGGCGTAAAATTTTCGCCCCCGTTTGCATCGCCTCTACTGCCGAAATAGTGTGTCGTTTTCCTTTTTTAGCTAATTGAGGCTGGCGGGGACGATCTTTACGATTAACATAACCATAACCAAAACGGCCACGATCACATAAAAAATAGTGATTGATCATACCGTTGTAACGGTTTTCAATCCGACGTAATTCACCATAACGTTCACCAGGGCTAGTGTTACAACCGATACTACACTGTTGACATATTCCTGGTGCAAATTGCATATCCCACTTGCGATTGTAACGTTCAGAATGGGTTTTATCAGTAAAAACACCCGTAGGACAGATCTCAACTAAATTACCCGCAAATTCACTCTCTAACGTACCGTCTTCTACGCGGCCGAAATAGACATGATTATGTGCGCTATAAACACCTAGATCCGTGCCATCAGCATAATCTTTGTAATAACGGACACAGCGATAGCAAGCAATACAGCGATTCATTTCGTGACCAATAAATGGGCCTAGATCCTGATTATGATGGGTTCGTTTGGTAAAACGATATTTACGCATGGTATGACCAGTCATCACTGTCATATCTTGTAAATGACAATTGCCGCCTTCCTCACAAACCGGGCAATCATGTGGATGGTTTGTCATCAACCACTCAACAACACTTGCACGAAACTGCTTGGCTTCATCATCGTCAATGGAAATATAGGTTCCATCAGAAGCCGGTGTCATACAGGACATTACTAGACGACCAGGGGTGTCGTCTGCATTTTGATATTGCTTAACTGCACATTGACGGCAAGCACCAACACTGCCTAACGCTGGATGCCAGCAAAAGTAAGGGATATCCAGCCCCAGAGAGAGACAGGCCTGTAATAGATTTTCAGCCCCATTAACATCATATCGTTTGCCGTCTACATATATTGTAGCCATAGTCAGCATGCTTCCTAATGGCCTGCTTGTTAGCAGGCGTTAATCAAAAATTCAGTCGACTTAAATACTTTTTTATTTAGCTTAGCGTAGGTTATCACCAACGCTGCTTTAACAAATTTGGCTGAATACCTGCAATTGGACTCAAGTTGGCCAAATTTTGTTGGCTGATGCCAGCTTCAAATTCAGCACGAAAATATTTGATAGCACTCTGCAAAGGTTCAACCGCACCGGGGGCATGGGCACAAAAAGTTTTACCTGGCCCAAGAAAACGACAAAGTTGCTCTAATGTTTCAATATCACCTGGTTGCCCCTCACCACGCTCTAACGCCTGTAAAATTTTTACACTCCAAGGTAGGCCATCACGACACGGTGTACACCAACCACACGATTCGCGGGCAAAAAATTGCTCTAGATTGCGGGTTAAAGCAACCATATTAATTTCATGATCAACCGCCATGGCCAGTGCGGTACCTAAACGGCTGCCAGCTTTAGCAATAGTGTCGAAATCCATGGCTAAATCAAGATGCGCTTCCGTTAGAAAATCGGTACCTGCTCCGCCTGGTTGCCAGGCTTTAAGCGTTAAACCTGCACGCATGCCACCTGCATAATCTTCTAGGATTTCACGTGCAGTGATACCAAAAGGTAATTCCCACAAGCCGGGATTATTGACCCGGCCAGAAAATCCCATCAGCTTCGTTCCAGCATCTTTGCTTTTACCTTCGCTAAGGCCCAGATACCACTCTTTACCATGTGTAATAATCGCCGGCACATTACAGAGCGTTTCCACATTATTGACGCAAGTTGGTTTACCCCAAACACCGGATGTTGCCGGAAAAGGCGGTTTTGAACGCGGATTTGCTCGGCGTCCTTCAAGGGAATTAATTAGCGCTGTTTCTTCACCACAAATATAACGCCCAGCACCGGTATGCACAAAAAGCTCAAAATCAAAACCGCTAGCCAGAATATTTTTACCTAATAAACCCGCTGCTTTCGCCTCCTCAATCGCTTTACGTAAATGTTTGGCTGCCTCAATATACTCACCACGTAAAAAAATATAACCACGATATGCTTTCAATGCATAAGCGCCAATTAGCATTCCCTCGATCAACAAATGCGGTAGCTGTTCCATTAAAAGACGATCTTTATAAGTTCCTGGCTCCATTTCATCAGCATTGCAAAGTAGATAACGGATATTCATGCTGTCATCTTTCGGCATTAAACTCCATTTAAGACCGGTAGAAAAGCCAGCACCACCACGACCTTTAAGACCAGCATCTTTAACCAAGCTAACCACCTGATCTGGCGACATGCTTGACAGGGCGTTTTTAGCGCCTTGGTAACCATTTTTACTTAAGTATTCCTCTAACCAGACGGGCTGCTGATCTTCACGTAAACGCCAAGTTAATGGATGGGTCTGCTTATTACGGGTAATTTGTCGCTGGGTTGTCATGGATACTGCTCCAATAACCGTTGAATATCAGATGGCTTGACATGACTATGCGTATCCTCATCAATCATCATAGTAGGACCTTTGTCACAGTTACCCAGACAACAAGTTGGTAATAAGGTAAAACGGCCATCGGCGGTTGTTTGTCCGGGCGCAATCTGTAATAACTTGATAATTTCACTCTCAATACCTTGATAACCGGTAATATGACAAACCACGCTGTCACAATAACGGATAATATGGCGACCAACAGGTTGACGATAAATTTGACTGTAGAAGGTCGCTACGCCTTCTACATCACTAGCAGGAATACCTAACAGATTGGCAATTGCATAAATAGCACCATCTTCCACCCAACCGCGCTTATTTTGCACAATTTTCAATGCTTCAATTGAAGCGGCTCTGGGATCTTCATAGTGATGTTTTTCTTGCTCAATCGCTTCTTGCTCTTCTTCGGTCAAAGCAAAATCATATTTGGTGTGAGACTCTATCCTATTAGCGACATCGAGCCGCTTCTGCTGTTGATTTGGATTAAATTCATCTTGCATTATTAACGATCCACATCTGACATGACAAAATCAATACTACCAAGGTAGACAATAAGATCAGACACCAGGCTGCCTCTGATCACCGCAGGAATTTGCTGTAAATGAGCAAAACTTGGTGTGCGAACGCGTGTGCGATAGCTCATCGTATTACCATCACTGGTAAGATAGTAACTATTGATCCCTTTTGTTGCTTCAATCATCTGAAAAGCCTCATTTGCAGGCATAACTGGCCCCCATGAAACTTGTAGAAAATGGTTAATCATGGTTTCAATATGTTGTAATGTGCGCTCTTTCGGTGGCGGAGTCGTGAGTGGATGATCGGCTTTAAATGGTCCGGTCGGCATATTATTTAAGCATTGCTTAAGAATATGCAGGCTTTGCCGTAGCTCTTCTACTTTTAACATCACACGATCATAACAATCGCCGTTGTTGCCGATTGGAACCTCAAATTCAAAGTTTTCATAACCTGAATAGGGTCGCCATTTACGGATGTCGAAATTAAGGCCCGTCGCCCTTAATCCAGCGCCTGTAACCCCCCAATCTAATGCTTCTTTAGTTGTATAAGCGGCTACACCCACTGAACGCCCTTTAAGAATACTATTTTGCAATGCAGCCTTTACATAAGAATCGAGACGCTTTGGCATCCAATCAAGAAATTCCTGCAACAGTTTCTGCCAACCTTGTGGTAAATCATGGGCAACACCTCCGATTCGAAACCAAGCTGGATGCATACGGAAACCGGTGATCGCTTCAATAATGTCATATATTTTTTGCCGATCAGTAAAAGCAAAGAAAACCGGTGTCATTGCACCGACATCCTGAATAAAAGTACTGATATAGAGTAAATGGCTGTTAATACGAAATAACTCTGACAACATGACACGGATAGTCTTAACGCGATCAGGTACATCAATACCTGCCAGCTTTTCTACCGCTAAGACATAAGGCATTTCATTAACACAACCACCTAAATACTCAATGCGGTCAGTGTAAGGAATATAACTGTGCCAGGATTGGCGCTCGCCCATTTTCTCTGCACCCCGATGGTGGTAACCAATATCCGGTACACAGTCGATAATCTCTTCACCATCTAGTTGCAGTACAATCCGAAAAGCGCCATGAGATGAAGGATGATTAGGACCCAGATTCAAGAACATAAAATCCTCATGTTCATTGCCTCTCGTCATCCCCCATTCTTCTGGTTTAAAGGTCAGTGACTCCATCTCTAAATCAAGTTTTTGTTTGGTTAAAACAAAAGGATCAAATTCAGTGGCTCTGGCCGGATAATCTTTACATAACGGGTGTCCTTGCCAGGTCATTGGCATTAATAACCGGCGCAAATTTGGATGGCCATTGAATGTTATGCCAAACATATCCCATACTTCACGTTCATACCAATTAGCATTGGGAAATAAAGACACTAGAGATGGAATATTAAGATCTTTCTCACTAAGCGCCACTTTCAACATAATATCGCGGTTACGCTCAATGGAAATGAGATGGTAAAAAACGGAAAAATCAGCTTCAGGTAAACCTTGCCGATATACTCTTTGCCGCTCATCAACCCCATGTAAGTCAAACAGCATCACATAAGGTTTAGGCTGCTTTTTCAAAAACTCAACTACGGCAAGAAGTTGTTCACGTTTGATCCAGATGACCAACATTCCCGTACGAGTTGATTGAATGGTGAAAGCATCAGGACTAAATTGGTTACGCAGTGCCAAAATTATGGGATCATCGCAATGATCATAAGTTTGCCATACTGGCCTGACACTCTCTTGCGTTATCTGATCTGTTATCATTCTGCACCACAACGCTTGATCAGGTTTATTACGACCGCAACACATTGCTTCTGTTACGCTGAATAGCTTATTTTAAAGCCTTATATTTCATCGGGTGTTCGTAGCGTTTTGACCGCTATCCTTTCACCACGTTTACTCTCTTTTTCAGATTGCATATTCGCGCGATAAACACCCTGGTCACCGACTACCCATGATAATGGGCGACGTTCTTTACCAATAGATTCTTGTAATAATAATAAAGCTTGCATATAAGCTTCCGGGCGTGGTGGACAACCAGGTATATAGACGTCAACAGGAAGAAATTTATCAACGCCCTGAACAACAGAATAAATATCGTACATACCCCCCGAGTTAGCACAAGCTCCCATCGAAATCACCCATTTAGGCGCTAACATTTGATCATAAAGTCGTTGAATAACAGGTGCCATCTTAGTAAAACAGGTTCCGGCAACAACCATAAAATCAGCTTGTCGCGGTGATGCCCGTAGTACCTCAGCACCAAACCGAGCAACATCATGCACAGCCGTGAAAGAGGTCACCATTTCAACATAACAACAGGAAAGGCCAAAATTGTACGGCCAGAGAGAATTTTTTCTGCCCCAATTTACCATATTATGTAAAGCATGCTCTAATTTACCCATATAAACACTACGATGAACATGCTGCTCTAATGGATCCCCGACAACTTGTTGTGTTTGCAAGGGATAACGGTCATTCTCACCATTTAAGTCAATGCGAGTGAGCGTATAATCCATCTTTAAATGCCTCAATTTTACTAGGGGTGACGATTGTTGGTTTTAATTACTTCCCTCGGTTTTGTAACATGGCGACGTGAACGCACTGGCGTCCAATTAAGTGCCCCAATACGAACCAAGTAGAATAAGCCCACCAATAACACCAAAATAAAAATACTTGCCTCAATAAAGCCTAACCAACCATTTTCTTTAATTGAGACTGCCCACGCATAAAGGAATAACGCTTCAACATCGAAAATAACAAAAAACATTGCAACCAAGTAAAATTTGGCTGATATACGCAAACGGGCACTACCAACAGAATTAATACCCGATTCATAAGGGATATGCTTTGCTTTGGCTTGGGATCTACCACCAAGGTAATAGGCACCAAGTAACATTAAGGAACACAGACCAAGAGCACCGATAAGATAGATTGCAAAAGCCCAATGATGAGCAAATACTTCAATAGATGTAGACATACTCGCTGCTTACTCATTATAAATAAAAACGGTGTCATTGCTTTGCTCTTGAATTAGCGCAATATTACACCACACTAACCATAATTAGATGAGAAGAAAAAATCAAAATAGACAGACAAACATCCATTTTCTTCAACTTTGCCCCTCTCATCACTATTTTGTTTATATAATAATGCTCTGTTTGTACCTTTTACCGTAAACTATAAATTAAAAACATCGCTAGCTAAAACGGGACAGCTCATTCAACTAATACTCACAGCTAGTAACTAGTGTAACTGATATTTCGTTTTTTCTACACCATTATCTCAGGAAAAACCTGTTTTAAAACAGCATCACTTCCGCTATTTTTTGATCATGCGCACAATTCTGTTGAAAAAATACAGTTGTTCAAAAAACAATCAACTTTATATGATTATATTAACGACTATCATTTTTCACAAATCAATAAATAAGCCTAATTTTTAGATAAAATCAAAACTCTTTAAGGCAGAATAAATTTTTGCCAAAATAAAATTTAGTACTATTGATAAGAATATTTAAATAATTTTTGTTAATCAATGCCTTCCTTATTGCAATAATAAAGAATATTTTATGTACTAATATTTTGGGCTATTGTCAGCGAAATAAAATAAGCTTTTTTATGGGAAATAAAAAATGCACTGTTATAACTATTTAAAAATAGAGAAACAGTGCTGGAATAATAGAATCGCTCGCGATATTTAACTTAAATAACAACCTAGACTAAAGCGTAATTTTCTAACCTTCAGATTTATAATATTTCTTTATTAATTATCTCGCTAACCGGCTGTACTATATAAGGTGTTTTCTTATTTTTAATTGCACCAAATACAGTTAAAATAGCCTCATTTTGTTCATCAATATTACGGTAAAACCAATAACGAATTTCAGGTAAACGAGGTAAACCATCACTTTCACTTAGAATTTTTAGATCGCCATTTTGCATTTCCAACGGACGCGCAGTGATACCGACTTCAGCATTAACTGCTGCAAGCACTGCTGATAACGAAGCGGCTTCATAAGCAATACGCCATTTGATACCCGCAGCATTTAAGGTACTTATTGCTATTTCACGAAAAGGATTGGTTTCATCCATTACAACCAACGGAATTGGCTCATTCAATTGATGCTGAAAATCAGGTGCACAATGCCAAAGAATTGGCGCAGAACGTAAAAGAGTACTTGGATATTGACTCAATTCTGTCGGTAGGAGTGCTAAATCAATTTCACCATTATCCAACATATTTTTAATCAGATGAGCGCGTTTTATATAAATATCGACAGCCATACGTGGATATACTGATGCAATACGATTAAGCAGAAATGGCAATAGAGTATTGGTAGTGTCATCAGAAACACCTACTCGCAACTCGCCTTTTGCATCATTATACGTTAGTGAAGCTGAAGCATCATCATTAGCACGTAATATTTGCCGCGCATAACCTAATAACTGCAAACCATGATCCGTTAATAATTTATTACGGCCATGGCGCTCAAAGAGCTCACGGCCAACTAACTGCTCTAAACGCTGCATTTGTTGGCTAACAGCTGATTGAGTACGACAAACAGCCGCAGCGGCTGCAGCAAATGTATTAAGATCGGCAACTGCAACAAAAGTTCTAAGTAAATCAAGATCGAGATTCATAATTGGGCGATTTGAATTTATCATTTTGTTCTCTTATATCATTCCTGGTGTTTTTACGAATTCAATAGATATTAAAATCATTGATAGTTAAAGAAATAAAAGATAAAACCTTACAAATTAAAATTTATTTCTATTAATGCAGTATTTATTACTGTGTATGCACTTTTATTAACTTAAATTGTTTAATAATAAGCATGTTTTACATATTGATAAACAAAATGCCAATGAGAATGTTCCTCTTCTCGTTTTTATTAGAATAATTTTTAATTCCAAATCTATGCCAAAATAACGATTTTCCAAACAGGGAAAAAATACGTTATTGTCAACAAAATAACCGTCAAAGATAATGCAGCTTGGAAAAATATAAATTGATAATCAGCAGCAAAACTTTATTTGCTCAGATACGGCGATAACATATTAACTTTAATTATATGTTATAAAAACAATATTTCTATCATGAAACCACCAATGGTTTGTAACAAAAAATGCATTACCAAACCATTAACACTAATTGATTTATTTTTTGTTTACTAAAAATCAGCGCATGTTTAAAATATAAGACTAACCTATATAATATTTTTGAATTTATTTATCTAACTAAGTTAGATGAAAAGTTTTTTTGACCTTGTTTAATTATTCAAGTCAATCTTTTCTACCAAAGATAAAGCGGTATCTTCAAAAATTTTCCAACTAAGAGTAGAGTGTGAACATAAATATGCAGAAAAATTTCCTCATATACTATTAACATTGAGGTTTAAACCGAGTAAATGAATACAATCACTAAATCCAATAAATTGGATAACGTATGTTACGACATAAGAGGGCCAGTTCTTAAAGAAGCCAAGCGTCTTGAAGAAGAAGGCCATAAAGTTCTTAAACTTCATATCGGGAATCCTGCACCTTTTGGTTTCGAAGCGCCAGATGAAATTTTATTTGATGTTCTACGCAACCTTACTCACTCACAAGGTTACAGTGATTCAAAAGGAATTTACTCCGCTCGTAAAGCAATCATGCAACACTATCAAGCAAGAGGAATGCTTGACATTAATATTGAAGATATCTTTATTGGTAATGGTGTTTCTGAACTTATCGTGCAATCAATGCAAGCCTTATTGAATAATAACGATGAAATGTTAGTTCCTGCCCCTGACTATCCGTTATGGACTGCTGCGGTATCGCTTTCCGGCGGCAAAGCGGTGCACTATAGATGTGATGAAGAACAAAACTGGTTTCCCGATCTAAATGATATTCGCAAAAAAATTACGCCGCGCACACGGGGCATTGTCATCATTAACCCTAATAATCCTACTGGTTCTGTTTACAGCAAAGCATTATTGATGGAGATTGTCGAAATCGCCCGTCAGCATCAACTGATTATTTTTGCCGATGAGATCTACGATAAAATACTTTACGATGATGCACAGCACCATTCAATTGCCGCACTAGCACCGGATCTATTAACTATCACTTTCAATGGTTTATCAAAAACTTATCGGGTTGCTGGTTTTCGTCAGGGATGGATGGTGCTAAGTGGCCCGAAAGATAATGCCAAAAGTTATATAGAAGGCTTAGAAATATTAGCTTCCATGCGGCTTTGTGCTAACGTTCCTATGCAACATGCGATCCAAACTGCGTTAGGCGGTTATCAAAGTATTAACGAATTTATCTGTCCCGGTGGACGATTATATGAACAACGTAATCGGGCCTGGGAACTAATTAATGAAATTCCTGGGGTATCATGTGTTAAACCGCAAGGTGCTTTATATATGTTTCCCAAAATTAATATTAAAAAGTTCAATATCTCAAACGACCAAAAAATGGTACTTGATTTACTATTACAGGAAAAAGTTTTATTAGTGCAGGGAACTGCTTTTAATTGGCCTGAGCCTGATCACGTCAGAATTGTTACCCTACCTTATGTTGGCCAGCTTGAAGCTGCAATTAATAAATTTAGCCAATTCCTGCTAAACTATCGCCAATAGTTGCCCAACCATAGAACATCCTTAATTTACTTAAGGATGTTCTATTTTGTTATTTAATTATTTACTTATTTATCTAATAAATTCACAATGCTTAGCACTATAACAATCGCATGAGGAAAGTTTATGAGTTATTTTTTTGCCCATCTTTCTCGTATGAAATTAATTAATCGTTGGCCATTGATGCGCAATGTACGTTCAGAAAATATTTCAGAGCATAGTTTACAAGTTGCCTTTGTCGCTCATGCACTGGCTTGCATTAAAAATCGGAAATTTAATGGTCAAATTAATCCTGAACGTATCGCATTACTTGCCATGTATCATGACGCCAGTGAAGTGATCACTGGTGATTTGCCAACACCGATAAAATATCATAACCCGCAAATTGCGAACGAATATAAAAAAATTGAAAAATTCGCCCAACAAAAACTTATCGCTATGCTACCAAAAGAATTACAACAAGATTTTCAGCCGATTTTGGATGATCAATACCATACTGAGGAAGAACGGGCTATCGTTAAACAAGCTGATGCACTTTGTGCCTATTTAAAATGCTTAGAAGAGCTATCTGCGGGTAACACCGAATTTAATTTAGCTAAAACGCGACTGGAAAAAACGCTTTCTGAACGTTATAGCGAAGAAATGCAATACTTTATTGAAGTTTTTGTTCCTGGATTTAGTCTATCTTTAGATGAAATTAGTAGTTAACAGAACATACAAAATATGAACAGTATCATTATCTTACCATTTGTTACATATTATAGGTGATAATGTCAAAATGGAAACAATACAGGAACAATAACAATAGTGATAGCCATAACTAAAAAAGTAAAAGGGACACCAAATTTAACAAAATCGCTAAATTTATAGCCACCAGGCGCCAAAATTAAGGTATTAACCGGTGAAGAAACTGGGGTCATAAACGCGGCAGAAGCAGCAACACTGACCACCATAGCAAAAGGTATCGGCGAAACATTCATATGATTAGCGACAGCAATAGCAATCGGTGCCATTAATATTGCTGTTGCGGTATTAGAAATAAATAATCCAGTCACTGCACAAACAATAAATAAGCAAAGCAGCATTATCCTTGGTCCCATGCTACCAGCAATATCCATGAGTAAATTAACAATCAAATCGATCCCACCGGTTTTTTGTAATGCTAATGCAAAGGGCATCATACCTACAATCAACATAATAGTGGGTTTAAAAATAAATAATAACTAAAAATCAGTTACTTATAAATATATAGCTCACTTAATATACGCATTTACACGTAAAAACAAGCGATTTCACTCACTATAAATCAATTAGTTACCGCTCATAGTGAGTTCCAATTTTACCTAATTTTGACTGAAATCTCAGTTTAAATTCACCCTCTTTTTTAATTCCCAAATAACCTTGATCATTCGTTTAACTACGAATATGAAATACCCATTGACGAAAGAACAAATCATGCGCTATAGTTCTTACAAGGTACTCAACATACCATCTAAGAGCGGATACCGCACCCGATAGCCATGCGGCTTTTTTATGTCCTAGATTTATGATCGGGTGGCGTGTAGAACATACAATACCTTACGGAAAAACTACGGGCCGTCTCTTAGCGGTGTTGAAGCACCCGATCACCCATACTTAATGGGTTCAACAATCTAAGAGGACAAAAAATGAACAACCAACTTTCTTTATTCCATCCAGAAGTAGTAATCCATAACGGTAAGGTTGTAACAACGTCTGTTGCTATAGCTAATTACTTTCAAAAAACACATGACAACGTACTCAAAAAAATACGGTCAGTTATTACTGACTGCGATAAAAATTACCACCTCGTTAATTTTAACGAGGTGGTCAGGGACGTTATTGGTGGTGATGGAGCGGTACGTAAAATGCCAATGTTTGAACTTACACGTGATGGTTTTGTATTACTAGCAATGGGTTTTACGGGAAAGAAAGCATTACAATGGAAAGTCAATTACATAAATGCATTCAACCGCATGGAAGCAGAGCTACATTCTGCACCAAAATACCAACCCGAAGCTCACGAAAAGTTCAGCAGCAAAGATACCCAAAATCTCGCCCGTATCATTGCACTGATGACGCAAAACTTTCGTTTCAGGGACGCATGGAATAATGCTATCTGGTATGCATTGAGAGAAGTTACCGGCATTCCTTCACCCTATCCAATGGAAGTACTACTAGTCCCTTCTATCGCTACAGAGTGTGAGCGTATCTGGCACGTAACGGAAGAGCTTCAGGATAAAATAGCCGATGCAGAAAAAACAGCGATTAAACGCATTATTCGCAAACGTGAAAATGCCGACAAAGTTATTGCTGAGATAGAAACTTTGTTATCTCAGACTACACAGGATAACCAGCTAATGCTAAATGGTGCGCTATCAAACTGGCATAAAGCGGAATTGACCCACTTCCTCCAACGCTGCTAATAGGATGCCCCTGTGACGGGGCTATTAGTTTTGCGCATGCTGCCGATTCCAGATTGAATCAACGGGCATTTCTACACGGATATCTAGCCATGTTGAAGGTGGAATATCAACTTGTTCACCGTCAGCGTAATAAACTGGTTTTTCGTTAATAATTTCTTTAACTCGCCAATTCTGAAAATCTTCTGGCAAATGACTGTGCTGACGGTGGAATGTTTGTATTTCAATATTACCGTCAGGTAGGATTTTATCTTTAATATAAATAAGCTCCAAACCATTATTATTTTTAGGTACTGATGCGCCGGAGTTTGTACCCCATCCACCATCCGAGTTATAGCCCATAACACCTGAGATGAAATAGACTCCTAATCCAGTTCGCTGGACATTGACTCCTGCTGATTCTTCGTTAGTTTCAAAGCTTCCGGATGGATGGATTTTGACTATTGGCGATGCTCTTTTTAAAAACCCATTTGCATCAAATGTTGTATTTGCTTTAGTTAAAATATTTACCCATGCAGACCATACGTTTTTTTTCTTAATGCGCAACTTCAAGTCATTAGTTAAATTTTCCTTTCCTATTTGAAAACAATAATTATCACCATTGGACTGTATGAAATTTGTTCCGCCTGCGCCACTCGGTACACCAGTAGCATTTCCATTAGCACTATAAAATCCTGCTTCAAGTGTTACATTTATATCTTTAAGGGAGGCTGGATTAACAATACCGATGCCAAAATCTCCGACATGCATCAATGTACCGTTCTTATCTTGAAAAACATGATCAGTAACATTGTTTGCATTCTTTGCTTTTATTTTTCCTGTGTTTAATTGCACATCGCCGGTTATCTGACCGCCAGTTTTATCATACTTTTTATCTAAGTTTTCGCTAATTTCAGTAACACTACTCGCATCAGCTTTTCCTTCTACTGCTGTTTTTATCTCTTCAACACTACTCGCATCAGCTTTTCCTTCTACTGCTGTTTTTATCTCTTCAACACTACTCGCATCAGCTTTTCCTTCTACTGCTGTTTTTATCTCTTCAACACTACTCGCATCAGCTTTTCCTTCTACTAACTCTTGTAGTGCTTTAATCGACTCTAACTTGACTGTTTTACCGCTCGGTAACGTTATTTCAACGACACCGTTGTCCCCCATCCAGGTATCCATGTTTTGCAGAAAGTAAAGGATGTAAGTGTTAGCTGCAACTAGTGCTCTTGCCGCATCAGAATTATTATTGGGTTCAGTGAGATTAATGCTGTAAGTGGTATCTGTTGCGCTAAAAGTCGGCTTATCTGCTAACGTTAATTCAGTGTCACTATTAACTGCCAATATCATGTAAGGATAGTTTATATCGCCGTTTTTAATCAGCATTAACATGCCTGGTGATACGAGTGGATTATTACTATTCCATTTCGTGCCTGTGCCTTTGACAACAGAAGACCCTGACGCGGTTGTAATTGTGCCTGTGTTGTATATCATGTTACATATCCAAATATATTTAGAAAAAGGAAAGTCTATGAAATCAGTTTTGATCTTGTTAATAGCGTATTTATACCACTCTTTTTGCACTGCCATTGAAGTTGACTACCCAGATAGAGCATGGCATTTAAACCAGAATGGATATGTTAAGGTTGTTTACGATATTGACGAAAATGGCTCAGTTGAGAACATAAAGATTTTAGAATCTAAACCAGCATTTATGTTTGATCAGGCTGTGAAAAAAGCTTTATACAAACAAAGATTTGAAAAAAACAAACCAAAAAAAATTTGTTAATTTAACTGTTGTTTTTGATAAAAAAGACATTAGTAATCGTAATTACTAGCTTTTATATAGTAGTAATTGTTAGAGTAAAATTGATCATAACCTGAGCTAGATGAATTAATATTGTCAACTATGTATGATGATATAACATTTCCATACGCCTTCCAGGCGTTAGTAATCCATATATAGACTGGGGGTTTACCGGGGATAAATCCTGCTGTGTAGGATGCAGAAAAATAAGGCGCAACTGCACAAGTAAATCCTACATCAACCTTGTAATTACTATCGTTAGGAGCTACTCCAGAATAAACTTCTAAAGGTATCATGTCTCCAGTCCAAGTTAGCTCTCCTTTCGCATTAAAGTATTGAATACCCCAGTCTGAACTTACATCTTTAGGGACAAAATTACTAAATATGTAAAACCTTATTTTCACTGATTCCGTTGTACCTTTTGCATTTCTTGCGGCTCTTATTTCTAAGCTCCATTGCCCATTACTATTGAGTGGCACTGCTGCTACTCCTATTTTGTCAGAGAAGACACGAGTAAAAAAAACAATGGGTCTATTATTTGGTATTTCTGTTTTTATAATTTGACCGAATGTGCCAGTTGTAATAGTCAAATCAACGCGTTTTACTAAATTAAGGGGCGTTACATCAGGCGATATCCACACTGTGCCTTTTTCTGAAATTATCTTTCCTCCATACATAATTTACTCCGCAATAACCAATAATGGTCTTTCTTCTGATGTGTTTCTGTAAGTTATTTTATTTCCTTTTATATCTGCTTCAGTTTTTTTAGCGCTACCATCACTAAAAGTATTTGAATGCAAGACTTTAAGGGATCGATTTTCTGGTATTGTGTATGTCTTTTCGCCATTTCCATTTGTTATAAAGTCTAAAAAGAAAACTGGCACGACTAATGTCTCTATGTTAGCACCATTTTTTAAAAAAACTTGGCAACCAAAATTACTCATAACTTACCTATCCTCACTCTTAGCGCACCAGATCCATCAAACACATCAATTTTATTATTATTAATAACCATCCGACCCTGCCCTTCTTCATAACTATTCATCTCCATAATCCCATTAGCAAAATCAATTTTTATTCCTTTTTTGTCTTTCTCATAATTATCTGATTCTAACGACTCTACTATTTTGGCTCTTGTGATTGCTCCATTTTTAATTTTTGCATTTGTTATCGTTCCATCACCAATAAAAACTGAACTCATAACAACCTGACCGTTTTTGATGGCAAAAACCGGCTCCATCTTGCCATTGGCCGGATTGTATACGATGAATGTTTGGGCGCTAAAGCCAATCTGTGTACTAACTTTACCGTTTTTGAGCTCAGCGCCAATCACCATTCCTGCATCATAAGAGACGCCGTCATAGTGAATCTTGACTAACGATGTCCAAGTTGCAGAAGCCTCACCCTTTTTCATGTCGTACTTAGCTTGTAGTGAATTCTGAGCGGCTGCCCATGACTTATCCGCTGTCGCTCTGACCTGATGGATAGACTCGGCTAAGGCTTTAGTCTCGGTTACCACATAATTATCAACCCTGACAATTTCCGCTTTCATTTTGCCGTTTTGACGCATGAAATACTGCGTATTGCCGTTGAGTCCCTTCGCGTTTTCCAGTATCGCTTCTGTGCTACTGTCTATCCCTTTCTTTAACTGCTTAATCGCTTCCGTATCGTTAATTTTTTTGTCTATTTCATCAATGATACTGCTAGCATCAAATTCTGCCTCACCCCGCACAAATTCTGTCCACGGTGACTGGTTACCGGATTTATCAACCAGTCTTGCGCGAAAATAAAAGTCTGTCCCTGCGGCCAACCCTGACATTTCATGGCTTTTTGAAGGATAAGGTATATCAGCCAGTAACATCAAACCTTCACCGTCATTGGTTTCGCTGTACTGAATCTCTGTTTTTAACGTGTCTTCCGTATTTTCGTTAAATCCCCAGTCTAATTTTATCCCAAACACCAATGTGGAAGCCCTGAAGTTAACAGGTGCAGGAGGTTCGCCTTCCTTACCTTTCAGTATTGTCTCAGGAGCATTCGCCCAGATAGATGAGATATCCGATGAGTTTATGGCTCTTACTCTTACCTGATAGCGTCCGGCATATATCCCTTGAACTTCAAAACTCGGTGTTGACGTTCGAGGTATACTTACCCAGTTATTATTCCCTCTTCGCCATTGTGCCTCATAGGCAATCGCATTTTCTGTGGCATCCCAGTCAACTCTTAACGTTGTAACAGCAATCCCTTGATTGATATGGGTATAAGCAGAGATATGTACGTTCTTTGGAGGTAATTGGACACCAGGGGGGATGACAGTAATGGGTCTTTTATCAATCCTGGCTCCAGCATCAATATGCGCATATTTATCTGGATTATGGAAAGTCCCCGTGATGGTATAGGTATTATCGGCATTGTCCTGAATGCTAATTACGCGATAAAGCTGAATTGCCAGGTCGTTGGCATCTATTGTCCAAACCGCATTTTTTTCAATGGGTTGAGAATAACGGGCTGTTACAGTGATAATATTGTCGTTAACCGTCTGGACTGTTCTTGCTTCTGATTTTCCATCAGGTAAGTTAATGATAAGTCTGTCACCCGATTTAATATCTGCCTTCCTGTCGAGCGTAATTTTTCTCTCATCAACAGATGAAATCCTGCCACCAATAATACGGCCAGCAAGATTTGCGTCTGCCACGCCAATAATCTGCCCAGGCGTTGGGATAGCACCTTCCAGCCCAGTTGAAAAGGTTATCGTCCTGTCATAAGCATTCGTTAATAATATCCAGCGTCCGCGTCGGTTTGCTTCTGATTGTCGAGTGCAACCAATCGCCGAAATATCCGTTTTACGCACACCATAACGACGCTGCAGTTTGCTATCAGAGACCGCCTCAATAGCATCATGACTGTGATTATCGGCATCCGAATAGGAAACCAGTACCTGCGTATAACGGTTTTGCTGACTACCGCCTGAATAGGTCACCTTTCCATCGACGATATTTGCTTGCGTGAAAATCCGAAAGATATCCGATGGCATATCAGCCACCGCTTTGACAGAATTATCCGCCCAAAACGTCATACCCCTAAAAATACCCGCAATATCACGCAATACCTGATAAGCCGATTCCTGAGACTGAATATAAATATCACATAAAAAACGAGGCTCTTTACCTGAACCACCCTGACCGTCAGGGACGTATTCATCGCAATACTGGGCTATCTGGTATAAATCCCACTTATCTATCTGTGTGCTATTAATCCGTTCTCCACAACCGTAACGGTTATTTAAAACCAAGTCATAAAAAAATCCAGGCTGGATTGTTCGTCGCGGCTAGCTTGAAAGTTCCATTCCAGACACCCGAATAAGTTCGGTTTACAGGGTCATAGTTTGAGGGTACTTTTACCAGTAAACCACCTTTGGGACGCAAGCTGACTTTGGGGATGCGATTATTAAATTGTCTTGCGTCAAAGGTGATAAACAATAAAGCGGTATTAGGATATCTTAATTTTGCGTCAATCACCTCAGTAATGGCTGCAACAACCACTTTATCGGCAATTCGCGCCGTATTTTTTGTTAGGAGTGAGGCGACGAACACGCAATTGCCAGCCGGTTTTGGCTACAGGCAAATCGATACGGTGCGTCCGCTGATATTCGCTGGTTGTTTTTCCATCAAAGGCAGCCCGCAACACTTCTTTGTAGCCACTCCCATCCGCTGACAGGTCAATGGCATAATCAATACGGTAACCGGAGGTATCGCCATTATCGTGTTGTTCTAGAAGTTGTGGTACAGAGAAACGTAACCGAATAGCTGACAGCTGGATATTATTTATCGACCTGATATACAGTTGTTCATCTTTTAATTCCCTGCTTATGCTAATCTCATTGTCAACTGACGGAATGCCTTTGATGTATTCTTGTTGCTCACTGCCCGGTCGAAACTCCCACGTCACGCCCTCGAAGTTTTACTGCCGTCAGCATTACCAATAGGCGTACCATCAAGAAAAATACGGGTAGCATCTAGTCCGCCAGCAATTTCTCCCTCAGAGATAGCAAAGAGTAATTTTGCGGTTGATTCTGATAGCAAGCTATCGGGTGACTCTACGGGGTTATGCCCACCGCCATCACCACCTTTTGCCCCAAAAATAAGGTTTGTCATATTTTACCCATAGAAAAAGCCGCCTCAGCGACTCAAAGTTCTTGATTAATGCTATCTTTGGTCTTCGGTGTAAATCCCTGCGGATATAATTGCCCCACCTATCTCTTTTCTATCCAAGGTATACAGCAACGGCACTGGATTACCCTGGGCAGTCGTATTCACTGCACCACCAAACGCATAAGACGGTTTATTATCGGCATCCTGACGAACCGAAGCTCCTGGCGGTTGCGGTGACAACATTTGTGCTATACCGCCTAATGCCATTGATGCCCCACCTAACGCTAAAGCACCGCCCATAAAACCGCCTGCCCCAAAGGCTGCCCACCCAACAGGCCCCAACATCATTGCTGCGCCTATCATGGCTACCCCTAATATAGTTTGGAACAGTCCTCCGTTTTGCTTCCCTTAATTATCGGGGCAATACGAATATCCTGTGTTGTATCAAGGTGAAACTCATCTTCGCCGATATTATGCTTTCCCTTGAAGACCGCAAACTCGACGCCTCTCAAATGGGCATCAGCCAGATAACGCTCAAAACCTGAGTAAAGCACACATAATGCTTTAATGGCTTCTTTTGGGGAGCTGATGGCCAGTTGATGGACGCGTCCATATTTTGTGCCCAGTTTTCCATATAACCTGACGGTTCTCAGTTCACTCATGCCCATTCTTTCCTTCTGACAATCTTGACGGTTCGGTCACGCCAGTAATCACTGTAGGGCGTGACACGGCTTAATTGCCCGTACAAATGATGCAGTAGCATGCCGTTATCCAGCAAAATACCTGCATGATTGGCGACATCAGACTGAACCTGCATAATGACCACATCACTGACTTTGGATATGTCATTAATTTCAACAAAACCTTCTTTGATGAAATTCTCCATATAACGATTTTCACCTTGCTCCCACCAAGGATAAGTGACACTATAATTATTCAATGTAATACCGTGTTCTTGCCGAAAATAATCAACAATCAGCGTCCAGCAATCGGAGTAACCCAAAACAAACGTTCTTCCCGTTAATTCACGCTCACCTCTTGGTTGAATTATACGCAAATCCCCCTCAGGCCACGACACAATTACCCACGGTAATTCACTAGCATCGCATTGCAGATTATCTATTTCACTTGGGTGTGTTGTCACGCCATCGCCACAATGAGAATGGACGATAGCAACCGGCAGTCCCCAGTCTTCCGCATTGGCATAGTCTTCTGGTGATAATTCGAATTGTTCAGTGGGATTTGCAGCAAGATTACGGCAAGGAAAATAGCGTTTCACACGACTCTTTTGGCAAATTACCCCACAGGCTTCCTGCGGAAATACCTTTTTAACGTGGTTGAATATTGCTTCAGTAAGACTTTTTGTTATCATCTTATCAAACCTGCCGCAGGGAATCCGCCAAAATCCAAGGGCACATTTTCACCAAATCGTTTTTTACAATCGCTCATCAGACCACCACAAACATCTAAGGCGGGGTCATCCACCGAATTGCCTTTCTCATCAAAATAGCGTTTACCATTATAGGCACACCCATTACCTGAACGATACCAACCCGCATGCACCAGTAACAGAGATTATGAATTTGACGTACTGGCAACATAACGCCTTGTAAATCAAACGGGCAAGCCAGTTCAAACTGAATAATTCCCCCGCTTCTTCATGACTTTTCGGTCAACATAAAATACTTGCTTAAAGCATTCATCAGGATTCTCAGTAGGATTATCATCAGGGAAATTTTTCCTATCCAGATAATGCGAAAAGGTCTCATAAATGGTTACTTTTGCCTGAACCATATCATCAAATTCCAGGCACAGTGATGATATCAGACTATCAATATTACCCACTTTCAGTATCGGTCTGGCTTGGCTGCCTTCACTACTTTTGATAAACCCGAAATTTCATAAGGCCATGCGCCATATTCGTTACCTTGCCACCAGATAGGCTTCGGTTTTAATTTATCTTCTGCCTTTTCAATTTCCTCGGGTGTGTAACGAAGGTTGTAAGCATGAAAACGCAAAACAGGGCCACCAAATGCATTGCCGTCTACTTCCACCAACTGGATTTTTTCACCGGGTTCTAATTTTTGCACATCTGAATGGATTATCATCAATAATGCCCTCTGGAAACCTTGCCCTTCAGGGGGAGGAGGAAAGAGGGAACTAACATTACTTTTACTATATACATTTACAACCTCACATATTTAATGTGATAATGTGAATATGAAGCGCGCCTATAAATATCGGTTTTACCCAACATCTGAACAAGTTGAGCTTTTAGCTAATACGTTCGGCTGCGTGCGTTTTGTCTATAACTCAATTCTTCGCTGGCGCACCGATGCCTACTACGAAAGAAAAGAAAAAATTAGCTATATTCAAGCCAACGCACGATTGACTGCCTTAAAGAAAGAAACGGATGTACAATGGCTTAACAGTGTTTCTTGCGTACCGTTACAGCAGGTTTTACGACACCAACAAGCAGCTTTTTCTAACTTCTTTTCAGGGCGCGCCAAATACCCGACCTTTAAAACCAAACACCACAAACAATCTGCTGAATTTACCGCTAGTGCGTTTAAATACCGTGACGGCAAGCTGTACATAGCGAAAAGTAAAGAACCTTTAGATATTCGCTGGAGTCGAGAACTACCTTCAGCACCTTCAACTGTTACCATCTCTAAAGACGCATCTGGACGATACTTTGCGTCCTGTTTGTGTGAATTTGAACCAATATCACTACCTGTTTCTGAAAAAATGACAGGTATTGATATTGGCTTAAAAGACTTGTTCGTCACCGACACCGGATTAAAAACCGGCAATCCCCGCCACACCACTAAATATTCAGAAACGATTAGCTTTACTACAACGCCGTTTGAGCAAAAGAAAAAAGGTTCAAACAATCGTACTAAAGCACGTTTAAAAGTTGCAAAACTCCATGCGAAAATAACTGATTGCCGACTGGATAACTTGCATAAGCTATCCCATAGACTGATTAACGAAAACCAAGTTGTCTGTGTTGAATCCCTGAAAGTAAAAAACATGATCCGAAATCCTAAGCTATCTAAAGCGATAGCTGACGCAAGTTGGGGCGAATTTGTTCGCCAAATTGAATATAAGGCTAATTGGTACGGGCGCACTATTGTTGCCATCGATCAGTGCTTTCCTTCGTCAAAACGCTGTAGCGATTGCGGATATACACTATCTAAATTAGCGTTAAATATTCGGTCGTGGCGCTGTCCTGAATGTGGCGTTAATCATGACCGAGATATTAACGCTGCTAAAACATAAAAGCCGCTGGTCTAGCGGTGTTAGCTCTGGAGAGCCTATAAGCCCTAAATCGCTTAATGCGGCTTAGGTTAGGCTCTGTGAATTGGGAATCCCTTCCTTTAGGTAGGGGAGCAGTCAAGCTGAGAAAGCCTCCTCAAACGTGGCTGATATTTTCATGACATCACGCGCAACCGGAGTCATCTTGATCGAATCAGCTTTTACCCGATACACTCCCTTGACACCAAAGGGGAATCCAGATAAAAGACTTTGAAGTGTGTTGGCGAATAAAATCAAAGATAGGCATCACTTCGGCTTTTTTTACCTAAATAAGAAAATGGCCAGGATTGCGATTCGGGATGAATGCCATCGGCTGCTACCTGTTTGTAACCATCACCAAATTCAACTTCTTTGATTCGGTGCCTGTACTCGCCCGTTGGGCTGTCTTGTATCTGGGTTCGCCATCTAAATTCATCCATTAACTTGACTCCATAAAAAAGGCCACCTGAGCAGTGACCTGTAAATTATACGATGATTGATTTGTTACGTATTACCACTCATTGTGCAGTGACAACAGTTTATCCTTACGAATAATTAAGTACCCTGCACGATGAGCCAACTCCAAGAAAGAGTCCAGTGTTAACAAATGCTCATTTTCGAGCACCATGTCCGTGCGATAAATTTGATTATTTTTTATCGTAATCAAAATTCTACCACTTTCTCCTGAAAAGCGATTAAGCACCAATAATTTATCTTCTTTTTTCCTGACTTCTCCGGTCATCCAATACTCATAGAGAACATCATCACACTCATCCTGATAACGGACAACTTTATCCCTGATTTCTGCTTTTACTTTATTCGGGCTAATAGTCGATAGCCAGCCCGCAAGTTTACGAAGAGCAAGACAAATCATACTCCGTTCTTTGCCATCTCCAGCAACCATGGTGATTTCCACCATAGTTGATTTGAAACGCTGTTTAATCTTAACAAACTGACTTTTCCAGTCTAATCCCATACCTTCAACAATGGGCTTCATGGGTACATATGGCTCGTTATTGTAATTCACCACATACAAATCATCACCGTAAAATGAGACATTAATTGTAGAGAGAGCGTTATTCATGCTGCCACCTCCACGCTTAACAGTTTTGCCAATTTAGCAATTCCTTTTGGTGTGATACGAACCTGTGTTTTAGTTTCATCAATCCCATCATTTCGGGTAATCATTGTCACTTTATGCTCAATCAACCCCTGTTGAATCTTTTCCTGATAACCAATCCACGGGCTGCCTAATCGTCTGTAAATCCATTTATTTTCACTTAAGAAATCAAACAGGGCTTTGGGACGTATTTGTAGTTGCTTGGCTGTATCAGTCACACACATAGCACCATCGGATTTTGCTATACGTTCTAATGCTTCTACATCGGGCTTCATTACTGCTATTTGATGATCACGCTCAAGGATTTTTTCACTATAATTTAGCAATAAGCCTCTCATTACGGCCGGATCATTTAATGCAACCATAGGGTCTATCACAACAGGCGCTAATTTTCCCGCTTTAAAATCTAAAAAAGTTTGATTAACTTTGATACGAAAATCAGGACGTATCCATCCAGCATATTCAATAGCAATAATTTCATGGGCAAACGTACCACCATTTTTTCCCTCAAAGCTAACTAGACAAATTTGTCCAGTTTGTTTTTCTAATTCTAAAATCAATGCTTTGGCCGTTTTATTACGCAGAAATTTAGCAGGAGCTTTCTCTTCTCCTAAACCACTCGCTTTGTGTAATGCATTCAAATTAAAACGACCTTCGATATCAGTACTAATTTCAACTCCAGAAATGACAGGAAGATTTTTATTTGCTATAGTCATAGTGTTGATCTCTTCATTCGTGGTTAACATTTTATAAACCCCAATGGTTGCCGCCGTTGGGGTTTTTGCTTTATTTCCCAAACATTTTTTTATCATAATTAATGCTCCAAACAAGTCTTTGAATAATTGCTGAATTTAAAGACAAACCTTCTTCTTTTGCTTTTCTTTCAACTTGAGCTTTTACTCCCTTTGGTAACCGTAATGTTAACTTTTCTGTTGCTCTTTGAGTATATAGTGAATCATTCATTTCTTTTCTCCTTTATAATGGCTATTTGCCATTAGAGTCAATTTAACACGATTGACAATAAAGTCAAGTAGCCACCATACTATTTTTATTAAAAATGCTATTGGTCTAAAAATGAAAAAAATTCCCAAGTCAAACTCAAGATAAGTTTACAGTCAGATTTCCTGATGGAATGCGAGATGCTATAGCTAAAAGAGCTGAAGCTAACGGACGTTCAATGAATTCAGAAATAATCAAAATCTTGCAAAATACATTAGATAATAAAAATCAAATTAATTTTTCTGAAGATACGGTAAAATTCGTTGCCATTAATATAGGAAATAAAGGCGAGCATTTGTTAACTATTGATTTGGATAAAATAAAAAAGTTTATAAAAAAATAAACGCACATGTGCTCCAGATATTCTGTAAATGAAACTTACAGATTGGATTGAAGTTTTTTAATCAATAAGTGAGTTATTTTTATTTTCTCAAAACTTTCACTCATCCTGAAATCAGGTTAATAATACAATTTATTAACAATAAAACTTTTCTATAAATATCCACTTCAAAAACCTACTTACAAAGTTTAATGACTTCTTTTCTATTAATTTCTAAAGCGTATGCCCCGCCAGTTGTTTTATACATTTTGCTAATGATCCTTCTTTTAACTTTGTTATATCAACAAAAATTATATCGTGCCAACTAAAGACTGTTATAATATCTCCAAAATTTTCAGTATGAGTCGTATTGTCCCTTTCCATTAGCGTCCTTGTATTTGTCCAACCATCATAAATACATTTTGCTAATTCTTGAGGAGATTTATTGCTATAAACTTCAAACAAAGGCTTATCTAGCCTCACTTCATTTGGTGTTGACATACATCCATTCAAGGCTACGATAGAGATAAATCCAATAATTAACTTTTTTCATCATTCCTCTATTATATGTTCATGTTCATTTTTCAATTTATAGTCTTCTTAGAATTTTCATTATATTGTTGCTAAAAAAATAAACAACTTAGCGGGTAAAACTTATAATGTAGGTAACTTTGTTGCCTTAAGTTAACCTGACAGTTATCACATTAATAGCGAGTAACTGTCAGGTGAGCTACAGCTTAAAACTTATATCCTAAACCAACCGTGAATGCATCCGTCTTCCACTCGCCACTGCCTGAACGTTCATAGCCTACATCAACGGTAACTCCCTCGTAAACATTCACTTGCATACCAACGCCGTAGGCCAGGTCATTTCTACTGTCACTATTTGAGCGTTTTTCGTCTTTAATTAACTTACCGTTTTTAAAAGCATTCCCACCAAATTCATAAGACATTTTTTTGTTTGCCAATCCGACTAGCGCATAAACGTTAATATATTCATTAAATCGATAAGTAGGACCAACCATCAATGAGATATATTTTCCCTTCACGCGCCCATCAACTCTAGAATTGTCTTTCCCTTTATTTGTGGTTCCAAACGCTGAAGTACCGAAATCACTCTCAGAGTAAGATGCTGAACCAATAACACCGAACCCATCATTTAACTCATACGTGTAGCGTATAAAGGCACCGCCTGGATTAGAATAATCATCAGAATCAACTCTAGCTGAAACCCCTAAACTGTTAGAAATAGCATCACCAGCAAGTTTGTTTGACTGATTTAATAAATTAACATCCTTTTTAAGTCCATCTGATTTAATCTGTATGTATCCCATCGAAAGCGTACTCTCACCACCCTTTGCGATTACAGCGCCAGAAAATAGGGTTGGGATTAAAAACAGTAACGTTTTTTTCATTGTTTTTCCTTTGATTTTACGTTTGGCCAATACTGACTTAGTCTAAATTGATGCCAAGCATAACAAAAGTGAAATTTTTTCCTATCAAAAATGCGCTCATCGATTAATACCCCCGCCCATTGACTGCCTTGATAATTTTATGCAAATCACCTCCATCTCGACTCTCTGCCACTAAGACCGATTTGATTTTCTGGGTTAAGGATTGCTCCGCTGCGCGCATATCGACATTGGAAGGGCTGGACTGCTGCGGTTGACCGTCAACATGAATACCGCCTAAATTGACATTAACACCGTTTGTTACGGGTTGCATGCCGTACATGGGCGTTGAAGATGTGCTCACATATCCGCCAGACGCATAACCTCGCTTACTTCCATCCATCAGGCGATACAGGTTAGCGATACCTAACCGCTGAGTCGCTTCTTTGGTAAATACAAATTCCCCACCGTGAACGATACCTTTCGGGTCATATTTACCCCCACCGCCCACATATCCGCCTGATGAAAAACCAAAAATATTAGCAATCGCTCCTCCAACTCCGCCTGTTTGTCCACCAAAAGCCGCTTTCATCGCCTGAAGCATCGCCATTTGCGTCATTAACTTCACAATCATCTCAAGTAATGATTTAGTGAAGTCAGCAAAATTAGCCTTCCCCGTCACTAAAAAATCCGTCAGTGATTGACTCATTCCCTCAAAGGCAAATTTGGTAACATTAGCGACATTGCCATAAGCATCCCTCGCTTGTTGTTCGAAATTTGAAAATCCTTGCTTAATCCCTGCTTCCCAGTTTTTCCGCAATGACTCCTCATTTTTGTATTTCTCATCAATCAGTGAAAGTCCTCGACCATACTCAGGATTTTCTTGCTCAATCCCTTTACGGGCCATTTCTTCACGATATTTCTTTAGTTCTTGCTCCTTCGCTATTTGAATCTCGGTTTTGCCAATGCTCTCCAGCCTGAGTCTTATTTCTTCTTGCAATCCATCATTCGATAACCGCAAGGCATTGAGTTGTTTTTGTTTCTCAATTTTATCGCCTATCTGTGCAGCTTCACGCTTCTCAGAGAGAATGGCTTCTTTTTTTAATAATAATGACCGCTCATCTTCACTCAGACGGCGTTTGTTTGTGCCACTTTTGGCCTCTTCAAGAATGACTAGCTGGTTTTCTGTTTTGAAAAGTTCCCTGCGTTGCTGGCTGATAATCCCAACATATTGACTTTCATCCTGTAATGTTCGTAATTCTGCCTGCAGTGCTCTGTTTCTGGCTTGCGCTTCTTCTTCCCAACGTGTGCCTAAAGATGGGCGGTATGCATCAGCTTTTGAGTCTGAACTTGATTTTTCTTTCGCATAACGGGCATTTTCACGCCTTATCGCTTCATCGATAACGGATTTTGAACCACCCGAATTTCTTATTCTTTCAAGCTCACTTTGATGCTTTTCTTCCGCATTTTCAAATTTGTGTTTGAGCTCCTGGTCAACCCTAAAACGTGCTTTCTCTGCCTCTTGAGCCCTTACCGCCGCTTGTTTTCTCTGATTTTCAATATCCTGTTGATATTTTTTCTCTTTCAGTAAATCAAGTTCACGCCTTAAATCTGTCGCTGTTTTCCCTGAGGCATTATAATAATTTAATCTTGCAACCGGATTTACCTGGAATGCAACTAATTTTTCCTCGTAATCACGTATCTTCTGGTCTAATGTGTGTTCACGACCAATATCTAACATGCTATCCCAAGCGAGTCTTGCTTTATCTTTAACCACTGCCCAGGCTGACTCAAGATAACCTAAATTCGCTTTTATCTGCTGAGTTCTATTTTTCGTTGCAGTCGCATAGGCTTCCATGGCAACTTTAGCGGCTTCATGCTTTCTTCCCTGTTCCTGTAATGTCGATATTTGCGCTAGTTGCGTTGTAGTCAGAAAATGTAGGCTTTTGTCAAGTTCGTTAATCGCTTTAACTGGGTTATCTTTAATGCGCTGGAACTGTTTTATTGTTTCATCAACAGATTGACCCACCAATTTTTCCATTCTGGCAGCGACATTGGCAATATTATCAATTTCATTGCCAGAAAATGAACCTGACCCCACAACTTTAGTTATTACATCCGCCATTCCACCTTGTGTTATGCCATCTGCTGACAACTGTTTGGCCAACATAGCAAGTTGCCCTGCCGTTTTCCCTGCATACCCACCCGTTAAAATGAGTTTATTGTTAAATTCACTAAACTCTTGTGAGCCTTTATAAGCGGCGATGGCAACAGCTGCCGTAACACCTGCCAATCCTCCCATCAACAATCGGGTAGGGGTTAATATTGAGCCTATTGCTTTAAAGGCATTACCAACACCACCAAACGAGTCTTTAATCTGTCCACCTTGCTGCACCAATACCATCCAGGCCGGTATACCGGAAGCCAATGAGGTCACCACATCGGTCATCTGCATAGGTAACATACGCATTGCATGACGATATTGCCCCATCGTTACCGCGCCATTCATAAACGCTTTTTCTTGTTCTTTTAATTTGGCAATCATCGGCGCTGCCTGTTGAGAAATGCCCATCTGCGCCGCTTTTAGTTCAAGAACTTCAGTTCGCGTCTTGCCTATCGTGTCTGATTGCTGTTTTAATGTGTTTAGAAAATTATCAGCGGCTAACTTCGCTCGTTTTGAAGCTTCTTCCTGTGCAAGTAGCGCCCTCCCTTCTGCGGTCAGTGCCAGATTCATCCGGCTTAGCTTATCTCTCGACTCTTCCAGTATCGTGTTGTAATCAACAAACTGGTCAAGGGGGAGTAAACCTTTTTGATGTGAAGCGGCGAGTTTACGGCTAATTTTATCCAGTTCATCAAACGCTTTATTGGTGGGATTAATTCGATTTAACAGGTCGTTAAGTTCACTTTTTTGCGTCTTAATGGTTTCGACATTTCTCAGTGAGGCTAAGCTAACTTTTTTTAATCCACCCTCCAGATTTGAGGAAGCCTTTTCAACCTTTTCCGCTGTTCCCTGAAATGACTTTAACTTCTGTTCACCTCTTTCCAAATCCGCCGTGTTTACTTTTAATGAAATCGTGGCGATATCGGTCATACCGGATTCCTTGCAACAAAAAGCCAGCACAGGGCTGGCGTAGTAAGTGATTTATACCTTAAGGTGCTCAATTGATTGATGTATCGTTTTCTCAGTTGATTAATCGCAAGAGATTCTCTTTGACAAAGTTTCGGCGTTCCGTTTCATCAGCAAGCACGACAACCCCGCGTCTTTCTATATATTCCATTAGCGTCTCAATATCCCCGATAAAATAATTAGAGGGACGACTTCTGTCCGAGTTACACTGCCATTTTCATAGTCAAGAATAATTCTTCCACAAATAGCGGGTAAATTATTTTGCAAAGGAGCTTTGCCAATGAACTCACCCTCAATCGGTACACGAGCAGCAAGAGACAGTGCCTCAGTAAATTTTTTCTTCGGCGATTTCTTTATAACTGCAACCAAAATGACTTTTCAGTGCTGACCAGAGTGTGATGGTCGCTTTGCCCTGATGTTCATGTGGCACGCTTTTGCCACGAGTCAGTACCAGTTGTTTGATGGCTTCTTGCTGTTCTACTGTAATACATCCAGCAATTTGCTTAACTTTTTTTACGTGGTTTAGCTTTAACCTCACCCGTAGTCCAATACTCATAGAGAACATCATCACACTCTTCTTGATACTGAATAACTTTATCACGGATTTCTGACTTAACTTTGTTTGGACTAATGGTTGCCAACCACCCAGCAAGTTTACGAAGAGGTAAGCAAACCATTTTTCGTGATTTGCCATCATCTGCAACCATTTCGATTTCCGAAATAGTTGAAATAAATCTTTGTTTTAACTTAACAAACTGAGCAGCCCAAATCATTCCCATCCCTTCTACTATCGGCTTCATCGGGGTAAATGGTTCGCCGTTATAGTTGACGATATAAAGCTCAGCGCCATGGAACGGTACATTTATCGTGCAAACTGCTTTAGTTATTGATATATTATTCATGTTCGTTTCCTTCAGTGGTTCGGACAAACTTGAGGCCTTGACTATCCTAATTAGTCAAGGCTTCGCCTTTTCTACTAGACACAACATCAACCGCTTCTAGATTTAGCTATTAAATAAAATTTGATCAAATGTAAGTCTTTTTTAATCACGAGAGTTAATTAAATAATGTTAATCAACAACATTAGCTTTTTACCAATTATATTACCTTGCTTATTACTACATAAATAGCCATAATAATTCATAAAAAGGATATTAATGAACTTTTATGAATAAATCAAGTGCGAAAAAGATGAACATTAATGAAGAAGAGTTCTCAAGGCTTCCGTTTAGCCAAAAAATAACGATCCTTCGGGCGTATAAATCACTAACTCAAGCCCAACTTGCTTCATTGGTGGGTGTATCACAGAGACAAATAGCAGCTTATGAGTCAGGTAATGCTAAACCAAGAGGAAACACTTTGCTAAAGCTGGGATCTGTTCTTGGTAAATCTCCTATTCAATTAATGCATCCAGTTGATAATGTTAGTCGTCCTAGAATGAATGTGTCATTCATGCCAGTGCTAAAACATAATAGAATAATTGACTGGCTACACTATACTATGGATCCAACAGGGAAATCGGACGATTTATTAGATGAATGTGTAGAGCGCGAAATAAAAACCATCCAAAGCTCTGGTTCATTTGCTTTAGAAATCGATGAACCTGCTATGTCAACTGTTGGGTCCAATGGAATATGCTTTCCCAAAAAGGCAATAGTTATTTTTGATATATCTAAATGCAATGTACTTATGGATGGAGATTTTGTACTAGCAGTAATTAATCACAAACATACAATGTTTAGGCAATTTTTTTATGGTTTAAAAGAATCTTCTTTAGCACCGTTTGATCAGCGTTACCCGATAGAAAAGATCGCTACCAATACTATTCCAAAAACAAATTTACTTATACCTGCAGTACACATTGATATATCTCTGCCTGCAATGAATAGATCCAGTAAGTTAATCATATGAAATAATTAATAAACTTAAGGATTTTGACATGGCAAGAGATGACCCACAATTTAATTTCAGAATGCCCCATGAAATTAAAGAAAAAATTAAACGGCGCGCCAAAATGAATGGCAGATCTATTAATGCAGAATTGACGCAGATTGTCCTAGATGCCCTTGATAAATCAGTTACCCCACAAGATTACAAAACCGATATTGAAAAACTAGTCGATTCTCAAGCTGAAGAAGTTAAGAAAATGGTATTCAATACATTACTTAAATTGTATGATAATAAAAATTGATATCCTTCCCACTTCAAAGCCTGTGATAAAAATATCCGCTTTATTGGTGCATTATCGCTAAGGCTTTCGCTTCCATCACCCGTATATCATTAAATAAAGCGCCTTTATCCTGATTAATACCCAAATAATCGATGACGTCGGATAACACGCTGTAATCCAGCCCTGTGGGGCCATTCGCCCCCATTCGCCACTGAGTACGAAGCGCATTAAAAGTAAGATAAGCCTCCCAGACATCTGGCCAAACTTCGACCTCGCTGTCTTCCGGCGTAAAACCAAAGGCAGCTTCAAAGTTGCGGATATCGGTCTCGGTCATGCCGCCATACATGGCCTCAACGACCGCTAGAAGTTTTTTTCGCGTTGGCCTAATAGTTCGCTATAATACGTTGTACTAATGGCGCTCGCAGCTGAGGGATAGTTGTCAAATAGCAGCTTTAAATTATCAGCGTGATAAGGCTCTTCAATCGCCCAGTCAGCAATAATCTGCTGGTAGAACTCATCAATCGGCATTTCACGCATGGTTTCCAGTTCACTCATGGCTTTGTGATTAAAGGTGAAGGTCACCACCTCTGGCTCTTTTTTGCCTGCCACCGGAATGAGGACATTGGCTTTAAACGTTGGCTTGGGTATCAATGTAAATTTCGCCATGCTGCATCCTTAATTATACTGCATAGATTTGCAAATCAGATTTAAGTGAGAAACGGGCTACCACGTTTTCAACCTCGTTGATAGCTGTATTGGGCACGCGCTGGAAAGAGACCGAAGCAGTAAAATAACGATCCTCACTGGCACGTTTATTGAAAAACGCATTGCCGTAATTTGCTTGCTGTCATCCAGTTTCATCAATAACTTACGAATAGGTAATTTTGCATCATGTGCAAAGGTATAAACCTGCGTGATACCGTTTTTAAAGGTATCAACGGTTTCTGCCTGTTCATCTTCCAAAAACTGAATTTCCTGCGTTTGCTGCTCACCGCCCTCCGTCGATAATGTCATGACTTGCGGCATCGCCTCCCATTCTTCCACTTTCTTCAAGCTTCCTTTAGCCCCACCAACGGGAAAAACGGCTTTATCGGTGGTATCGATTGATTCCAGTGTAATACTGGTATCAGCTGCTTTTTTCACTTTGAAAGCGCCTGACATTTTTTTCCAGCCACAATCAATCTGGACAATATCGCCCGTTTTAATACTGCCAATCGAATTGACAGTTAATACCGCCTCTGTCGCATTGGTAGCCGCCGTAATTGTTATCTCATCCGCATATTTACTAGCTACATAAACACGCGAACCATTAGGAATATTATATGCCATGATAAAACCTCATTATTGGCTGTTGAAAAACCACCATATGGCGGCAATGTTATATTGTAGAGTGACAACGATAAGCAACGCTGACGGGGAGAATATAATTAACCTGATCACAGATTGCTGGAAATAAACATGGCTCGCCGTTTAAAAAAAGATTATCGGTCAACGAAAAACCGTTTGTTAGAAAATTTATTAAACGATTAGCGACATTCATGACCAATGCGTCGCCCGTTCCTGCTTTGCCAACTACATTTATCTGTATGACACCGCTAAATACAGGCATATCGAGCGATAAACTCAAATTATTCGTTGTCGCTGGCATGGTGTGTAGTTGTAAATAGGGTTCATTGATATCATCGAATTCACAATTTGGCCAGGCAACCTTGATATTTTCAGACTCAGCAAATTGAGCAATATGTGCCCGTATCGCGGTATTAATGGTTAATGGGTTCATCCTTTACGCTCTGCGATGGCCTGATGAAAAAACTGCTGAAATTCTTGTGCCGTGAGCCGTACCATACCTTTCGGTGCCTGTTTTGAATGCCCCATCTCAAGTCGATAAGCATAAGGAACCACATTGGAAAAATAGACTGACTTCATGCCCACTTTAAACTGACCAATAACATGATTGCCCTCAGCTTGTGTTACCTCGCCACTTTTATCTATTCGTCCCGTTTCTTTCATTGGTACTTCATCAAACGTCACTTGCCAGTTGCCACGAAACCTTCCCCCCGTATACCCTGCAGGCTTCCTTTCTTTTCCTTTTCCCTTTCCGGCTATTTTAGCATTCACTTGCCAGATAGAAGGATTACCGACAGGCGACATCATGACTAACCTTGCAAGTATCTTAATGAATGTCACCTTTGTAACCACTTCCATTTTTTCTTCTGCTTTACTGACAAACGCATTAATGGCGGCTGTAAAATTGTTTGTCATATCAAGCTCTCAATTGTGCAATGAAACAAATAGTTTGGCGTTGGGGCTTTATCTCTTTTACAGCAATCACTCGATGATTTCTGTTATCGATGATAATGATATCCCCCTGTTGAATATTACTCTTTGCATGCGCAATGAATTTAATATCACTGGTTAAAACGAGGGAATTGTCCACTTCATTGATAGCAAACTGTGTCTTTACTCCGACCGCCTTTAATACCATATCGGGTTCGATAATTTCCTGACCCTTTTTATCAACATAAAATTTGCCTTTTCTTTTTAAGACATACTCCATGCCGTACTGCTTTATCAAGCGCTCAGTCGTTTTACCCATTCGAGTATAAAGATTCATCATCACCTCACCGAAAAGGTGTTGATGGCAAATCCAGAACGTATATCTAACAAGCCATTAAGCAAACCATTTAACCAGGCAAATTTGGGTAAACCCGAATTTGTCCCCGAGGCATATTGGACCGTGATAGCCCCCTCAATACGTTCTGTGGTCACTTCGCCCCCTAACGTTGGCTGTAAATCTTCGTTCTCTGACTCAATCGCCAGCCGACACTGGGCCATAATGAGTTGCTTAGGGATGGCGTCATTCTCAATAGGCACACCGTCATAAAATAACCCTGTGCGTGGGAAGGATAGCGGTTGGGTTAAGTGGGTTCGTTTTCCTAACCATGGCTGTGACGTTAAATAGTCCATCGCACTCACCAGCATCGACTCAATATGTGAGCCATCAGTGGGTATATCAATTCCTCTTTCACGGGCATAGCGCTTTAGATCCTCAACGCTGGCATAACTATTAAATGTTGGCGAATTTTTATCCGAATCAATCATATTCACCTCAAAAAAAGGGACAAAAGTCCCCTTAACTTTATTTTTCTTTATGAAAAAGTGATACTTTCTGTGGTGCGCATCTCACCATCTACTGTCGCAGTGACGGTAAATTGTCCTGCTGTACTGGCGGTTAATTTGACGCTGGACTTACCCTTTGCATCGGTTTTAGTCGCCGCTTTACTCAATTTTCCACCTGTGCTTGACCACTCAACATTGCCACCCTGAACAGGTTGATTATCTTTTGAGTAATCAAGTGAAATGGTCACCGCATCGCTGTTATTGGCTGTCGCGGTGGTTTTATCCACAGATAACCCTAAACTCGCTTCATGCTGCAATTTTATCATTACGCCTGCCGTTAATTTGTTACTGGTGAAATGTTTCTTCCAGTTGCCAGCTGTGCCCAATTTTGTCAGATCAGGATTAGTCCCTTTTGATTCATCCCAGCTGTAACCGAGCACGCCCACATTTACCACGCCTTCACCCCGATAGCCAACGCCTAAATTTTCCTGATCGTTGATTTCATAAGAGCGAAAATTAGGTTCCTGTGATTCCGTGATAGTGATAGCCCCTGGGACTAACCCAAATATAGCATCAACAGGCGCAGTATCGGTGACTAATACGGGTTTACCTAGCGTTCCAGGTTGGCCGCCGTAAATTACCACGCCTGCTTCTTCATAAACCTTGTTATCAATCGCCTGATCAACAATGTCAAAATAGGTTGTTGAGTGCATGACAAACAGATTGACACGGTTGAATTTATCCCCGTATTTGCGTAACCCCTTAGTGAGGGTCTTCTTGCCATCGGTAGCAATATTAGCTGTGACCATCATATCCGTATTAGCGCCAATCGCAGCCCCCAATGCTGCTAGGGAATACTTGATATAGCCCTCAAGCGAAGCATCAGCAGCATCCGTACCCACAAGCTCAGAAAATTCTGAAACATCCCTGCCACGTCGTTTAAATGACTCTTCGGTGATTTCATAGGGGCCATATTTCCAAGGGGCTTTAACGTCAACGGATTCTCCCGCACCAATTTTCTTACCGGTAACTTTATCCGTAGAATTCACGTCACGATGTTCAATCGAACCGCTTATCTGATAAAATGCCCGTTTACGTAAATCGCCTTCAATAAAAACATTATCCAGTACAATTGCGCCATTTGATGCCTGATTAAACACCTCAAGATTATCTTGTCTGCGCTCTAAAAATGCGGTTTGAGCCAAATCATTATAAATAATTAAATCACTATTAACCGTCGTTGCCATTATATTAATTCCTTACTTTGGTAATCCCAGATAAGCTTCACGACCGAATCGCCGGATATATGCGGCCTTATCAGATGAAGACATCTGAGAACGTTTAAAATGTGCGCCCCCTGACTTACTATCCCCTGAACCTGTACCGGATGCAGAAGGAAATAAATGGGGGGCACTTTCTTTTAGCGAATCAATCCACTCAGCGGGGGTTAAAGGTGTACGGCCATCTTTACCCATAATCGGATTGTTTTCCTCATCAACAGCGACGGCCTGACCTTCGTCATTGATTTTAAATATGCCCTTGGCACGTAATATTAAATCTTCCTGAGCACTGGCTAACGCGCCGGATTGACTTGCAGCTGCACGAATTTCATCGCCTAAAACCCGACTGCGGAATTTATTGGCAAATTCTTCTGCCTTTTCCGCCCGTCGCTTCTCAGATTGTAGTTTTTTTTCTACATCATGGCGCAATCGTTCCGTGCGCTTATTGATAACCTCGTCAATCTTGCCTTCGGCAATCAACTTCGCTTCTTCATCATTGTCAAAACGTTGCAAAATGCCTTTGACCTGTTCAGGATCGATTCCTTCAAAGCGCTTTAAATTATCAGTTTGCTTTTTGAGCAAACCGAGTAATTCACTATTTTTTGCCTTTAGTCCTGTCACCTGCTCATTAATCTGCTTATCAATAATAGCCTGAACTTCCGGTGTGATTGCTGTGCCGCTAGCCCCGCCACCACCATTCGGGTCTTCTACTGATGAATGATAGTTGCTACCGATGTTTAAAATGCTCATTATGTCCCCTTGGGATTTTATCTATGCGCCTTGCGCGTTAAATTACCTCAGCCCTAGGCCGAATTTAGCAAACAAAAAAGGCCACCGAAGTGACCTTGATTGCTATGTATACTGGTTAAAATCCCATCCCAGCTTCTTTTAATTCCTGTCCATCTATCTTTCGTAATTGTGCCAAAGTAATAAACTCACCTTTATCGCTATAAAACTGGGCCGGATGCATGCCACCCTCTTTCATTAGCCGGTAGCGTACTTCACCAAATACCTGCTTTTGTCGCCAAGCGGATTGTCGTTGTATCCATTGAAGAAAGGTTGTCTCGGCTGGTGTTTGTCCATCCATCGAGGCCCGAGTGTTTTCGTCCATTTCATCAACATCAATTCCCAATTGACGCCATGATTTAGTGATCAATGTTTCAGTCGAACGACAATTCCAGTGAATTTTTCCTGGTCCTTGCAAATAGGGCACTTTATGGCCGATTGGCTTACTTTCAAGGGTATATTTCAATCGATCGCGAACAATACAGGCATGAGAGGTTTTGTTGTCCAGCGTCGATAACCACTGCTTACCCTCAAGGAGTTTTTTATTAGCCTCTGCAAACTGATTTCGGGCGGTGGCTTGTAGGTGATTAATTGCGGTTTTGGCAATACTGGTTGCATTTGCCCGACTGATTTGTAGTGCACCGTCTTTATAGCCTTGCTTGACATTACCACGTATTTTACGACCCATTTCTACAGCGCTATCGCCATTCAAATACCCATTGCGAACGGTATTATTAATGCGCGTCATGCGGTCTTTTTCCAGACCCTCAGCCCACTCAGATAACAGTTTTCCCTGCAATGGGCGCGCCATCACCGCTGCATAAAGCATATCTGTGGTGAGACTCATCAATGGATATTGACGAAGAACAACCTCTGGCATTAGAAAATCAAATAAAGCGGGATAATAATCTACCTCATATTGTGCATGCGCCTTCATCTCGCCCTTTAAAAGGGAAAACGCGTTGGCTACCGCATTTTTATTAATAGCCTTAACACTGGCGAGCAAAGATTCTAATCGCCTGACAGTAAAACTATCAGCATCGATATTGGCATCATCCAGTGCCACAATTAAGGATGCACTGAGCTGAGCGTCAAATGCATTCAGGGTGTTAACCATCTTTTTAGCAACCCCACTAGCATAACGACCAGAAAACAGCGAGTGAGCAAGTAATTCATCCATCAGGCGCTCATTCACCGTTCTCATCGCTCACCTATCATAGTGGGTTGCTGATTATTGAGTTCATCCACCACCACATCAACCTCATCAGCCGGATTGATAATGTCAAATTTTTGCAAGTTACGCACCAGGTCAGATTGACGAATGGCGCTAGATTGCCAGGCTGACACTATCTCACGTATCATCGTGCTATCGGCAATGTGATTGACCAAGTCCCTATTAATTTCAAATACGCATTTATCAGGTTCAGCACCCGCATATTCAGCGCACCACTTTAACCCTTTAGTTAAACCTTCTGAGACATTCGCGCAACAGATACTCAGGACAGATGTTTGTGCACTTAATTCACCCACTGATTGAATAACGGTTTTCACTTTATTATCAGCAGAAACTAATTGAGCGCCCAACCCCACCATATAATCACGCTTACTGTCCATCGCTTCTTTCGCTAGCATGTTAGGCTGTGCTTGAATGTAACCACAGGAACCTTGCTCAGGTAACAAAATGGGTGAGCGGGAGCCGACTAATATACCCTTTTTCTCTAACCAGTCACGCCATTCATCTTTCAAGCCGCTAATATAGGGTTGCACCTGACCACAGAAAAAAACCGAATCTTCATAATCGGCGGAATTTCGATAATGACCCAAATTGATTTTGGCGAGTCCAAGTAACGGCGCTTCATCAATAGTGTGATCATTATTTTGAGCACCTATAAAGGTAAACGGGATCTCCTCCCAAGCACCTGAGCCACCGCGATCAGGGATATATTCAACATCTATTTGGTAAACACTGTTTCCTGCAGGTTTTCGATAAACGCGACAGATAAATTTCCCTTTTTCAATAGCCAGAACACGATATTGAATGGTATCCTTGAATCCAAAACCGTCTTGTTCTTCTACTGTTTCACGTAATACCACCAGAGTTAAGCGATTACGACCATTAATGCGTTGCATTCGCCAGTTGATAATATCTTCGGCTTTGTATTGAAAAAAATAGACTTGCTTTGACTCGTTATTATAATCGACATATAAGCCATGTCGTCCCACTTCCAAGACGGATTCCAATGACGATTGGGCTAACTGATAAAGACTTGAACCCGCTCCATCAGCATCCTCTTTCAGATAAGCCAGTCTTTCATCAATCTCAACCAGCGGATCTTTTTTAAAAGCCATTCCTATCATCCCATTACGGGTATGACCGGTTATCGGATAAAACACCGCACGATCTTGATAATCGCTATTACGTTTCCTTTTGCGTTCTTTATTCGATTCTTCTAATATCGGCAGATAGTTTTTTACTGAATCATCCCCTTTACAAACTGTCCGAACTAATGCCCATTGCAACACAAACAATTTATATTCAGGACGGGTAAAATCAACACTAGACATACTCATTAGAATGTGGTTCCTAAATTAATCTCAAAGGCGGGACGCTGTTTATTTTTTCGGCTAATCGCAAAATATCGAAATGCATCAGCATCATGTGACGTAAAATCATGTAGGGGTTTATCTTTCCAGCAACCCAGCTTGTCATCCCACTCTTTGCGATAAGCTTCTAAATGAGCAACTCCATCGGCACATCGATGTTCATCAAATACACAATTTGGCAATATTTCACGTACCGCCTCAATCCCTTCATCAATGGAAAGTTTTGGCACTACATCAAATCGTATTGCATATTTCTGCCCATCAATCTCATAGCCTTCTCTGGCAATTTCACGCCTGGATTTTGCGTCAGAACCAAATTCACGATTATCAATATCATGAGGTGCATTGTGACTGGCGTAGGTATAGCCTTTATCTTTCAGTATCTTCATGTAATGCCGCAACCCTTCACCACTATTTGAGTAATGATCAATAATATGAAATTCATTTCCCACTTCACGTACAAACCATATTGACGTTGAATCACCTACCCCAATATCCCAATATGTATGTACTGGCAAATGGCTGTTATTAGGCAATGTCCCAATGCGTTTATTTTGATAAAGATAACGAAACTGCCTGGCATAGTAGGCGCCTTCTACTGATTGTTGGAAAGCTTCAGCGGGAAGTGAGGGATATTCCCGCTTCATATCATCACCAAGCGTTTTCTCTTTTGCGTAATACCAGGCTTTCTGTTTGTCGGTTAACCAAATGCCATGTTTGCCGGACAGCTCAGTGAAATAATCAATTAGCCGCTTTGGAATGGGCTCAACCGGATCAATTGCATAATTATTGTTTTCCCACCATGGGAAGAAAAAGAATTTCCAATCGAGCTGTGAAAGTTTTTTTACTTGAAGTTGTGCTTTTTCAGCAGACTGACAATAATCATAAAAGTAACCAGATCTTCCCTCGCCCGTGCTTTCTATAGTGACAAAGCAATCATTGGATACCGCTTCAAAAGCACCAGTTACAATTTCACGTGCCTTATCAGGATATTTTGCACAAATCTTGCCAAATTCAGAAACATGCAGATAACGCAATGTACCACCGCGAAATGAAGTACTAATGTAAAGTGAACCCCCTTTATGGAATACCAGCTCACCCGCTGAATCATTACTGGCTGGGTTAGCCGCTTTTATTTCAGCCGGTAGTCGCTCATAAGCGTATTTGGTTTTTTCTCTGAATAATCGCCTAGCATCATTAAGAGTATGCGCAATTAATGCACACCTGGCAGATTCAAATAACGCCGCATCAAGCTGAATAATACACACTTCAGTCGTAAACCCTAGCTGACGCGCCTTTAGAATGATATTTCTGGTATGCATTCCTTCAAAATAGAATAACTGCTCAGGGGTCATGTCAAATCGAATTGGTTTTCCGGTTTTATCCGTTATCCAATAAAGATGATTTAGTCGCCAAAGCTTATCGCGCAATAAAGCTAAATGTTGTGGCTTCATAGTTATTTTTGTGAAAGTTCGTCCATAAGATTAGATAACGTTCCGACCACATCATGCTCATTTTTTACTTGTTCTCTAAAAGCCTGTACTGAGACATGCTTGCCAAGTAACTCAAGGTTTTTAACTTTATCTGGCCACTTTACTTTTTTGAGCAATGCTTCTGCACCATCAACTCGTATGGCTGCAATATCTAAACCGCTTAATGTTGTCCGCCAAACTTTAGGCCAATCTTTGATCGGTCTTAAATCGCCAGAATCGGTCAGAATATCGAGTACATCCATTTGGTCGATCTCAACCAGCCGCTTAAGCACGTAGTCAGCATTAACCTCAATGCGATTCTTACGTTCTTCCATGAGGGTTTGTATGCGTTTTGAATGTTGAGTTTTGCTAAGTTTTGGCATGCGATATCTTTTGCTGTTTTTTCACTGTACCCGGCTCTAATTGCTGCCTGAGTCGCATTCAAATCAATCAGGTACTCGCGACAAAATGCTTCCTGCTTGTCTGTGAGTGCCATATCTTTACCTTGTTTGTTTTAATTTAAAAAATTTCACAATATGATCAGTGTATTTAATGAATGCCAATAAGAATATTATGCTGGTTTGATTTGTGTAACATCGGGAATATTTGAGACAGCACATCGAATAAACTTACATAAAATGCTGATAATTTCACTTTTATAGAATTTTTATTATTTTACAAAAAAGTTATTTAAATGTTAAATTAAAGAGATATTATTAGTAATAATATTCATTTTCTTCTGGGGGATAAAACATGAAATCATTATCCAATGCATTGATTATTTCGATTGGTTTTTTAAGCATTAGTCCTTTTTTTTGCTGTAACCCAAGAGCCAATAATCGATTATCCTACTGAAGGTACAAATAACGCTGAATGTTTAAAATTATATCATAAGAAACATAAGTGCTTTCTTTGTCCTGAAGGTCACGGTTATTGCGCTAGCCCATCTAGACAGAAACAATAATAAACCAATCATAACTATTCTTACTTTGAAGAGGTTCATCACAAATCTACCACTGTTTTACTGAATTTCTTCCCACCCACTGTTTAGCTACATCAAGACAGTTGGCCATCATTTTACCGCGTTGTGTTGATTTAGATTGTCGATAGTATCTAATAGCTTCATTTGTTGCTAAACTGGCTACAGATAGAGAAAAACCAAGCTTCATTAACTCGGCCTTGACATTCGTCTCAATGAATTGTTCAGGAGTCATGCTTGACTTTCTCCATTTGGCGTATCATCAAATCCTGGTAGTCTTAATTGAGAAAGTGCCATAATTGTTTTTTCTGCTTTACGTATCTTATTCAGATGACGCTTACGTAGGTTCATTAAGTCGCTTCCCTTTCTACCAAAATTGTCAAACGACCATTTATTTGCAGCAACCAACCTGTTTTGCATTTCGCCAATCGTTAATGATTTCAATCCTTCCATATCTAACAGAGCAAGATTTGCTGGGTGGCTTTCTTTTCCGCTAAATCCAGTAACCACTTACGCAGTGCTTTAGCAACTTTGGTTTTAGATAACATTCCGATTAGATGAGCACCACGAACTGAATAAATTCTTATTTTTTTATAGCGTAACTCATTGTTTTTATTAGTCTCGGTCAAATTGACCGTCCTTGACATCTCATTTGTAAACTCATCTTTATTCCTGTTAAAAATGCGAGTAATAGAAGATTCGTCCTTGTATTCCAGTAAGATAGATAGTTGTTTATTAGTGAACCAGATTTTCCCGTCACCGTTATTAAAGGGAGCAATATTGTGTGTTTTAAATGTTAATACATGATCCATGATGTCTTCCTTACTTAGGTAATGAACCTTTGCCACATAGGAAATCAGCCCATCGAAGTGACATCAGCAAAACTGATTACCTCAAAGGCTCATTCCTAAATAACGGGTTCGATGTTTGGATTAGTTGCGCATGTGGTACGCTGGGTGGTAAGTTTTAAAATTGTTAATTAATAGATTTTAACATTGCTCATAGTTGTTACTGCTTTCATCGTACTTTTCCTTACAGAAAGTCGAGCCTGCTCACACAGAAAAGCCGCCCACAGAAAAGTACCATTTTAAACGGCAATTCTCAGGCTCGACTTTCTGTTAGGTTCTGTGTTTGATTAATGCGCAGTGAGGGCGCAGTAACGAAAATTAGTTGAAATATTTAATATCTGAACGATACTTTGAATATTATTTCATTAACCAAATAGGAGTTACAAATGAGACTATTATCAAAATCAATAATTATTTGTTCTATTCTATCTACATGCTTAACCGCATTAGCTCAAGAAAATAACCAAGAGCAGTCCCAAACTAAAAATGAACCAAAATATTTTTGTGATACTCAGTTTGGAAAAACTGAAGCATTAGGTCATTTCATCCAGCCAGATGGAGAAGTGCAGCTTATTTGTCCAAGATAAAAACTGGTAATATTCGTTTTTAATATTTTCTTGCAGAAGATTTATCTGCTTTTAGTTTTTAACCAATATTTTCCAAGGCGAAATAATCTTGTTGAGCTATCTCACTAAATTGTGGGGTGGCTCAATCATATCATTTAAATTTTTATAACTACTTTCTTCAATTCGCCTTATCGCCTGTTTGTCAAGATTACACAGCTCAATCACTGTCAGTAACTGCTCATTGAGTACCAGACTATCACGCCATGTCATCATATCTGTGATGGCTGGCGGTAAGCAATCAGCGAGTAGGTAAGGGGGTATCGGAATGTGAGGCGTCTGAACGTATTCGTTTCGTGTGCTGCTGCAACTCGACAATAGCCCCATGAGGAATAATGCGATTGGCACAATCCTGATGGACGACATGCGTTTTAATTGCTGCTTGTGTTGCCTGAGAGTCAACTGCTTTACGCTGACGGGTCTCACTATTAATTCGTGCAATATCATTGATTACCTTCATTGACTGAAAAGCATTAGTGGTGATGGCTATCTGTTTATTGAGGTCAACGGTGAGGTTTTTATTTAATGCCTTGACTTCGTTTAAGGATGTCAACAACCAAGACGCCCAGACGATTAACCCCACAATAATCACTACGCCAAATGCGTAAGGTCTCCATAACATATTACGCTCTCTATTTCCCGACGGGTCATTAATCCTTTCCACTTTCTGCCATCGACATAAACCCAGCGTTTCATTTCTTCACAAGCGCCTTTTCGGTCATCAGCGTTGAGCTTTTTGAGTAATGTCGATTTGGCAAAATTTCCCACACCCACGTTGTAAGAAAATGAATAAAGCGCTGCTTGAGTCAGTGTGTTGATATTGACCTTGACCAGCGGGTCAACATACCGTTTAACCACCTTCAAATCGTCATCAAGCCACTTATCACAATCTTCTTGTGTGTAAGTCCGGTTACGGTGAATATCGTTACCTGTGTGACCGTAACAAACAGAAAGCACACCGCCACCATCGAAATAGGGCTTAAGTCTCAGCCCTTCGAAATGGGTTATCATGCTTGACGCTAAAAGCAATGCACTACCGCCTGTTGCCATCAATATTTTTTTCGGTATTTTCATATTGACGCTCCTTAAGTTTGTACTCCTTTTTGCGGTAGTACACGTTGATTAAAAATGTCCCTATCGTGCAGACAATGCCTACTACGGCTACCCACTGCTCAAGGGTAAAGAAACCTAGAACAGTCGTCATGATGCCCCAAAGGTAGGCGGTAGGTGTTGAGTATTTTTCAGACATACGCATATACCCTCCTATTGAGGGTTCCATTGCTTTGAATAAATGTTAATTTGATTAAATTAAGCTAAGATTGCGATACAGCTAATTGATGAATTAGCTGATACTTAAATTAATAAACTAGAGAATGAAAAAATGATTGAGAAAAAATTTTACCCATTTAAATTTAACATGAATAAATCTATTCCAGAACCCATTGTACACGAGCTTGTAGCTATTAAGCAAGTTTTATTGGCGATAATTGCAACTGACTATGAGAAAAGACAAGTTGTGTTAGATGGGCTGTCAGAGATTAACTCACCAATAATGAAAGACGTAGTTAAAAATATTAAGCTGATTGACGCAAATCAGCTTTAATACACATCCCCGCATCGACACTGTGTTGATAATTGACTTTACAATTTGTTTTAAAATTGGATGTAGCCTTTTTTACTCGGGTTAAATCTAAAACGTTTTGAACAATAGCATTAACACCATGTTCTGATTTAGTACAGCAGTTCACCTTATTCATCTCTGTGAACTGTTTTTCCAATTCAGCTATTCTACTTTCTAATACTTCTATACGTTCGTCCATACTTTAACCTCATGTTTAACAATTAAACAGGAAGACAGCCGCCTTACTTGTTTAAGCTATTTGAACTGACAGTTTTGCGGTGGCGAAAACGAAAAGCCCCACCATCAACAAGGGGTGAAAATTCGTAAGTCGATCTTTTCGTTGATCTTTTTTTGCTCAAGAATATAATAACGACATATAGTATATATTTTGAATACTAAATACTATATATAGGAATCCCTGATAGCGACAACTATCAGGGACAGAAGATAAAACGACAAGGTTTTACATGTGATCACGCATTTAGTTTATTTCACTTGGTGATCTGTGTAAAGCCCTGTTTATATACAGGACTGATTTTAATGAATAAGAATATTTGTCAAAAGCCTCATCGCTACAACCATTTATTTACATCTCTTTCTAATAATCAAGGTCAAAATAGTCGTCACAAATGTGCGGGATGCGCCTATGAATTAGGTCGTCACCATGCGCTTACTGGAGCGCAAAAAGCTTATGACGACTCAGTTTTAACTCAAATTTCAGATAGTCAAGCTGGCGCTCTTCGTCATAAAGATGCTTTTGAGTCATATAATCACGGCTATCAATCCGTTTTCAAAATAGCATAAAAAGTAAAACCCCACGCTTTCACATGGGGCTATGCACTACTGCCTTATTTACCTATATGTACCATACGAGCTTACAAAAAGTAGTGCGTTGATAAGATATTATTATTTGGTTAATGAAGCAACAAAAAACCCCGCAAAAAGCGAGGTTCTAATATATGTTTAAGCGCTAACTCAATAGCTTTACGCTACTATAGCATATAATACTGTACGGATGTACGGACAGTCAAGTATTTTACTGAGGATTTGATCAGTATTTAACGCCGCTGTAAAAATTGCTGTATCTCTGCTTGTTGCCAGCGTGCTAATGTATCGGTCAAAACAAAGGTATGCTCCTGATTACTCTCTTTAAGTAATTGTTTCATCTCAGCTAAAACCTTCTCTGCGTCCTCACGTTTGCGTAGTACTCGCCTTACGGCCTGTTTCTCCGCTTCATAGATCGCTTCTTTAACGCCATTGGTGAAGTTATAAATCTTTTCGCATTCTTTTGCTATTATCGGTATCTGGTTAACTTCAAAGTTTTGTGGTGACTCTACGCCTGTTGCATGACGTAAAGCATACCAGATGCCTTGTGTCCATGAACGCTCAAATCGGAAGCCGTTGGCCATCGTCCAAATTAAACGAGAAAGATGTGAGGTGTCATCTGCGGTTAATAATTCTCTGGCTTCTGGAGAATATTGCGGGTGCTCATACTTACCCGTTTTGCGGATCGATGGAAGGACTTCATTTGTTACCCATTTACGAAATCGCCAAGGTAAAGTCCCCTGCTTAACAGCATCACGACACCGTAATACTAGAGTGTAAAGACCAGACTCGTTGATGATATTAGCATCACCTTGACGCCCTAAGTTAAACTTAGACCGTTCATCTTCATCTAATGATTTCAATGACATAGAGGGATTACTTAATTGAAGAACATTGCAAATATCTTCTGCGATAAACCACGGTTCACCATTGCTGATGATTGTACGAATGTCTTGATCTTCAAATTTAAATTCAACAGATTTAATAGCTATAGTAGCCATGATTAAACTCCTTGCGAATTTTAGTTACGTCTGCCAGTCAGTAGCTGGTAGCCGGGCGTCAACTAGAGCTTCACAAGACGCTCCGGGCATATTCCCCTTTCGGGTGTTTTATTACGCCTCTCCACCCGGCCTTCGGATGTGCTTACGCCGTTTTATAGGCATAAAAAAGCCGCAGGGCTATCGGGTGCGGATGACCGCTTGTGAATTCTAGTGCGGTCAGCATACGATAGTCTATACGGTGTTGTCAATTTGTTGCTTTAAGGAGTGTGTGAACTGTGCCCGCTATGTAGGATTCAGCCCTACCCATGTAAGCCGTGATATAATCAGGTCTTTTCTTCCAGTTTTTAGCTATCATTCGGCATGAAATATGATGCTGATAATGTAAGCAAATAATGTTATATCCATCGATGTCATATTTCTTTAATCCTGCTACGGCCTTATCAACTATTTCGCCTTCCTCATCACTTAGCCAAGGTCTGTCATCATCGAATTTAATAGGAGCAATGGTAGACATACCTTTGTACTCGGTTCCAATGCGGCTCATGCTCCAGTTTCCCCATGCTTCCAGTAAATCTTTTACGTGCCTACTCATCTCCCCTCCGGCAAAAATATGAATTGAGGCATGGTATCAATGCCCTGCGTTGAATAGTAATGGTGTTTTAAAGTGTGTGGGCTTTTTCTTCGCCCATTCGAAAGGTAATGCCGGCCTGATACCAATCCGGCAAGAAAAACTCAATGCGCCCTAAAAAACCTTTAAGTCGCATCGTTTTCATTCTTTTTAGCTCACTTTTCATTTGACGGTAGATTTCATCCATTTCACCCACCTTGAGCCTTACAGGGGTATTTGCTAGCATCGCTATTTTGGCAATGGTCATCTCACCGTAGGTAATTTCTGCATGCGCGGTAAACTCGTAAGGGTCTTCGCCTAATTTACGATGACAGCCTTGACAGTGCGAAAAACTATTTAAGGGGTGATAACGGGTGGCTTTATGTCGTCTTGATTTGAAGTGTGAGCAGTGCAGCTTAGCGCGTTCATGCTGAAAATGTCGTCCGCAATAATCACATATCCAGTTCGTTCTTTCGCGAACTAATTCAGAGAACACGGCATCGTATTTATCCCTTTTTAGTGCCATTTAATTTTCCTATGCCTGTTTTAATTTCATATACTCCGAACTTTCCGGTATCGTCACAAAACAACGTATGCCAATCGCCCAACATTCCACTTTTTGCATAAAGACATGCATTTCCCCCGTATCAAGTTTTGATGTCCTCCTGAGCGTTCTGACGCGCTCTGGCTGCTGTGTGGTCACATCGATACGCTCTACAACTTCATAACCTAAGAATGTATGTTTCAACATTTCTTTCACCTGCTCTGGAGTGTAATTAGCGTCATTTGCACACAGATATTTGCTTATCTCAGATGCCCACAAATGAAAAAGTGCATTTTGCGATAGGCTTCGAGTCTGCTTGAAGGGCTTGATAACAAGTTGATGCGGTTGGTTTGTTGCAAGAACAGCTTTTAAAGTTTGCCAGACGGATTGTTTAGTTGATTCGTGGAAGAGTAAGTTTTCTTCCATATTTCTCCATGTTATAAATTAGAAAAATACTGATACATGAAATAAACACCCAAAACCATACAACAGGCGAAAGCTAGCATCGATATAAACTTTGCAATGAGAAATTCGACGTTTTCTTCATAGAGAAAGATTCCCGCAGTCACACTGATACCGAGTAACATAAATAGCCAGCAGCCACCCAATAACAAAATCATGATTTCACTCATTATCAACTCTCTTGTTCCAAATTTTCACCGCCTCTTTTCTTTTTGAATGCCAGGCCGTTCTTACTCCGCATTTCAGACATAAAGCCTGATAACCATCAGCAAACCTCACTGTTGGTGTCCCATTCATTGTGCAAATCAAGCAATCATTACTTCCACAAAACGGACAGTCTTTAAGCTCGCTTGTTTTCACAATCACTTTAAATCTCCTTACAGATAAAATTTATCAACTTGATTTGAGCTGGCTTTCCAGCTTTTAGATTGACAGCAGTCCAGTAGTAATCAAGCTCGCTAAATTGCATTTTGAACATGGACGGCTGGGATAACATTTTCAGGCAATCTTTTTCTGATAGTGCTTTGTCGCTAAAGCGATACCAATGCACAGGCTCGCCGCCATCCTTAACAAGGGTTGCTTCAATTTGGTATTTCATTGGGGGGGTCCTGATTAAATCGTTGCGCCTTGAGCGTAGCGCCTTAAACTTTGTTGATGAGATGATTGTGAGATTGCTCCTGCTTCCTGTTGATTGGTATCGATAAAATGACCGTTTTTAAACTCCTGATAAACCGTACCCGTTTTGCCAAATCGATTTTTGGTTACAATAATTTCAGCATACTTCGCTGAGAGTGAATTTTCGTTATAAACCCCGTCACGATACAGCATGATAATGCTGTCTGCATCTTGCTCAACGTTGCCAGAATCCCGTAAATCAGCGTTAACTGGGCGCTTGTTTGTCCGCTTTTCAACCTCTCTTGATAACTGGCTCAATGAGATTACGGGCGTTTTTAATGTTTTTGCCAGCCGTTTCAAATTCGCGGAAATATGCGCTATCGCAAGGTCATTTCGTTCAGCTCTCGGTTTATCAATTAATCCGAGGTAATCAACCATGATTAACGACAGTTGGGGATATTCTTTTTTTTGTCTGGTGGCAACAGAGGCTATCTGCTCAACAGTAAGTTTACTTGCATCCACTATCCATACATCTAAATCATGCAACAAACCAATCGCACCAGTTATCTTATTCCAGTGTTCCTGCTCTAATCGTGAGGGATTTCTCAACATTGAAACGGGGAGATTTGACGCCTGGGCAATCTGTCTTTCAATGATTTGGCCTGAATCCATTTCCATTGAAAAAATAAGCACGCCACGCCGCTGATTTATGTCCCTGATTTCCTGACTGGCAACACTTCTGGCAATCTTCAATGCAAATTCGGTTTTCCCCATACCCGGTCTGGCAGCAACAATCACTAAATCCACCGGATTAATACCTCCCGTTATCTCATCCAGCTCACTTATACCTGTTTTTAAGGCGCTTGACTGTTCACCGTTTTGTAGACGATTTTCCAGTAACTCGGTGTAATCACTAATAAGTTCCTTCAAATTTACAGGCTTGATTTCTTCTTTCGAAGTTCGCAATTTTGTCGCTTTCGACAAAAAATCATCAATAGCCTGCGTGGCTGACTGGATAGACCCATTAGCAACAACATCCTTGACCGAATTTATCATCGCTAAAAATTCCCGTCGTTGATAATTCTCAGCAACCATTTTTGCATAACCTTTCAAATTGGCTGCACTCGGGCAATCTTTAGCCATCGACATAACCTGAATAAAATTACCCTTTCCCATCTGTTCAGCCACCATCACCATATCAATCATGCTTCTGGTTTTAGCCTGGCATTGAATTATTTTGTAGATTTCACGACAGAAATGGGAGGAAAAAGCATTAGGCTCAAGCGTAGACAATACATCACTGGCGTCTGGCGTTAAACCTGAAATCAGCAAACCCCCTATCACGCTTGCCTCAAGTTGATAGTTGACCATGTTAATACCCCCTATCGGCAAACTTCCCTTCACGAACGCCTGTTAGCGTGGTTTCTCTCAGCAGGTAATCAATATCCGCTGTCCAGCCCGTGTTGTTCTCACCAAAGTAAAACGGCTTTGCCATGCCAACGAATGCTCTCACGTAGGCTCGCCAGCCATCTAGGTTTGGATTAGCCAGTAAGCCAACAATTTTCTTCAAACGGGTTTTACGCTTGGGATTGGCTTCAACAGCGTGGGGTAGTCTGTCACCCACTTCCTCGTTGTAGGCAACCAGATAATCGTTGTAATTCAGTGTTTGGGGTTTTCGCTTTTCAGGTCTAGCCAATTCTTCCCCTTTCACCTCGTGAGGGGTGAGGGGTGTATTATTATATTTATTTTCTTTTGTAATAGTTTCTTTTGTGTGTCCCTGTTTTGGTGACAACCCTGTCACGCTTTTGGTGACACTTTTTGTCACTGTTTTGGTGACATTATTTAATTTGTCACTGTTTTGGTGACATTCTAAAATTTCCCACTCAGAAAGATTGTTGTTTGGACCTATCATCATCCCAACTTTAACGATAACTTTCATAGCGATAAGTTCGTTTTTAGCTTTATTGACTTTTTGTCTCGGCAGCTTAGTTAACTCGCTTAATTGATTATCTGAAACTCGATCTATTTTTTTGTTAAAACCATAAGTTTTACGACAAATGGCATGAGCAACTTTAGCCTGATTTCTGGTTAAATCAGCACCAATAAAGGCTTCATAAAGCTCATTCGCAAGCTTTGTGTATCCGTCTTCTATTTTTGCCACTTTTTTCTCCATGCCATCAGCTGGTCTTAATTGGACGACGTTATCTATTGCTAAATTACCCATTTACAACCTCCTGTTTAAAAATGCTAAGAATTTCGTTGAGTTGCTCTACTGAGAAATCCTCTTTCAGAAGATCATCAAGAAATCTGTTGGGGATAAAAGTAAAACCATTTTCTTTCGGTAGCTGAGGAAGTAACTTTTTAGCTCTAGTTTTGTAATTCTCAATGGTGACTGTTGCAGCCATTTTTAACTCCTTGTGACTTTCTGAATTCTGCTACAAACCGATGTGCGAAAAGCTTATTTTTTGATGCAGTAACCAATAGCCCATCAGGACTATCTGGATGGGCTTTTTCTTCATGGTTTTTATTGATAAATCGGCGTTTATTTGCCATAATGACCTCGCTGAAATTGAAAGAAAAAAGGGAAAACTGGCGTTTCCCTTCTCCTTGAAAGGCAACCCAAACTTAAAGTTGGATATGATGTTTGCAGGCTCCATTGTTTTTTAACTCTGGAGCTTCTTTTTTTGGCAATCTCAAATGTTCCAGCATATCTATCAGCTTGCGTATCTCTTCACCTGAGATATTTGTTATGACCACTTCCTGCGTCGATGAATTAGGCACACTCACCACATGCTTAGGCAAGCCGTATTCTGAAACGACCTGACAGGCTAATTTAAATATTCTGGTTTTATCCCGACTCGCTGTTGAGGGGTGTATCCCTAGTGATTTGGCAAACCCGTTATTACCCCCTTCTGATGCCATCTTCTGGTAGAAGTAAGATTCTAGATGCTCTGGTTTGCAAGTGATTTTGATAGTATTTGAATATTCCATGGTTATAATCCTTAAGTAATAAAATTCCCTACCTCAATATTCCTATGAGGTTTGTGAAAAAATAATAGATAGAGTGAGATTGTGAGTTATTAAGTGGGTTTTGCCGCTTCAGCCATTTAGCAGAATGCTATCCGGTCGCCCGATGGTATACCGCATCGTTCGGTAAAATGTAGATATGTTATTCAATTTGAGAGAAGATTTTTCTTACTCAAATTAAGTAAATCTTCTGCTTTGTATTTTCCATCGGATATTGTTTGTATCGTTTGGGCATAATTCGTTTTACCAAAAAATTCTGTTTAGGTAAAAATCCATTTTTTAACCACTTATAAACAGCTCTATCACTAACACCGCATGCATTAGCAACTTTAGATATACCTATATTCTTAATTGGGTCATATAGATTGTTCATATGACATTCTCCTTATGTACTTACAGTACGTATATTATCGTACTGATAGTTTTTTGCAAGAGGTTTATATTGTACCTATGGTACAGAGTGAAAAAGTGCGTAAAGAATTTTCCCAGAGGCTAGCACAAGCCTGTGAACAAGCTGGGTTAAGCCAACACGGTAGAGGTGCAGCTATAGTTAAAGCTATAGGTGTCACTTCTAAGGCTGTTAGTAAATGGTTCAATGCTGAGTCTTTGCCAAGACAAGATAAAATTTATGCTCTTGCTAATTTTTTAAAGTGTGATCCTATTTGGTTGCAACATGGTAAAATAAACCCTGCTTCACATATCATCTTTGATAATAATCTAAAATCATTTCAAGAAACTTTAACTCCAGAACATATTGAATTAATCGAATTATTTAATGATCTTCCAGAAGAAAAAGCTTTATATTTCCTTGAAGAAATGAGAAAACAAAAAAAATATTTTGATTCTGTTTTCAATGAAATGTTAAAAAAGAAAAAAAATAATCCTCTATAAATCAAGAAGATAATATTCATTAAAAAAATTTTACCAAAATAATGTACTTTTAGTACTTGTGTTTATTGTACTTATAGTTCAATATAATATTTATCAAAGGCAAACAGCCAGAGATTGAAAAAAGTGAACGGCGCACTCTAACGCACGGGCGGACGGCGTATCTCTTAAGAGACAATGTACCGAAGTGGCAGAACCCATTTTCCATTACAAACAGGACTATTTATTCATCTAATTTGTTAAGGAAAAATATTATGAAAAAAACATCTGCTATATGCCCTGTATGTTCTAAACGTTTCAATCCGAATAAATCTTACGAACACATTAAAGAATTTCACCCAACAGCAAGTGACTATCAATTAGCTATTATTCGTGATGTACGCCGTAAATGTTATGGTCAGAGTAAGCCAGTAAAACATAAAAATGCTGCTTTACTTCCCAATGCTTCAATCTTTGCGGTATCACGAACAAGATTCACTAAGTTAAGAGTTGCCTGACAATTTGATAGTCTTTGCAGCAATCATGTTCTACACTTAATTCCACAAGTTTCAGATAATAGTATTCCCTCCCGATGGGCTGGGAATTTATAAATCTCCCAATTTCAGGGAGGCCAGGTTGTTAAAGAGCGGTGTTGCTAATTTGTGCTAGTCTTTAAAGTAGTAAAAACTAATAATTCTTTTTTTACGGGTAAGTAATTAAAATACTTAGTTGCTAATTCGATTTGCTCAGCTTTTTTGGGAGATACCCTGCGGTATCCATAAGCTACTAGATTTAAATAACCGACACTTGTCCCTGCTAGTTGAGCAAGACGTACCCAATCATCTTGGGTAGACTCTTTTCTCCAACGGAGTAAATCGTTTGTCATACAATTTACCTTTAAAGTTGATTATAACACAATCACTTTATCTTAATGATAAATAAATAACAAGATTAATTTACCAATTTGTACATTTATCAAATTGATTAAAGATGCCAATATGTAGATATGGAAACAAAAGACATTAGACGTGCTAATTTGCATGCCTTGATTCAGGATTTCACTGTATCAGGAAAAAATAAGAAATCTCAGTTGGCTGATAAAATAGGCATACCTGCTGCGCAGCTTAGTCAGATCAGCGGTAATAATCCAATACGTAATATAGGCGATAAAATTGCCCGTCGTATTGAGAAATCCTTAAACCTTCCTATAGGATGGATGGATGTTATTCATAACAAAACTTTAAATCCATCTAAAAAAGATGATTGTTGCATTTTGCAAAATTCCTCCAAAAACTATACTGATCATGTATACAGGATAAACCATTACGATACAGAGTATAGCTGTGGAGGTGGTAGAGTGTATAGTGAGTATCCAGTTATTATAAAGGCAGTTGAAATAAACCCGGATCATGCCTTAAAAATGTTTGGAGAAAGACCGTCTACATCATTAGCTATTATTACAGCTGTAGGTGATAGCATGTTGGGTACAATAGATCCTGGTTCTCTTGTAGTTATTGACAAAACGATTAAACAATACATAGGAGATGGGATATATGCATTCACTTTTGGTGAAAATATGCATATAAAACGACTACAATTGGCTGGGGATAAATTATTAGTAATTAGTGATAACAGCCTCTATGAAAAATGGGAAATAAACTGCAATAACGAAGAACAATTCAGTATAAATGGGTTTGCAATAGGTAAATGGAATATAAATTACTCTAGGCTAGGATAGCTACTTATTCGCCAATCAATCACAACTAACGCCAGCTAAATAGCTGGTTTTTTATGGTAAATTTTTAAGCAAATAATTTATCAATATTATTCAAATAGTTAAATTTTTATCACATGCATTGATAAATTATTTATCAATTTCGCTTGATTTTATTTTATCATTAAGATAAATTTACCCTATCAACTCACTGCAACAGGCAAACGCCAGACAATACCATGAGTTATCTGAAACCTTGCCGGACGTTGCCAAGTAGCCAGCCTGAGGCATATGAACATGAAGGCAAGTGACGACAGTTGAATACTACCGCTCTTTAACACTCTTTCGCTGAAAAAGCGTAACCACAAAACACCCAAACAGTCGGTTTTGGGGTGTGTGAAATAACCAAAATACAGCCATAAAGTTGAAACCAACACCAGGATACTACCAAGATGACTGTAAATATGAACCGGATACCTCCGGCACACACCACCAAAACTTATTGTCAGGAGGTAATATGTGTAACTTTCATGGTTATGATAATGCTCGTCGTCGTAGAAATGAGCGTAGAAGAGCCAAGCAAGTAGCTTATGAATATAACAAAGCACTTAATATGGCACTGAAAGCAGCCTTAAATCGAAGTAAACCCTCTCAGCAAAAAACACCAACAAACACTAAACGCCCTATCCTTTCACTAAAAAGAAAAGTGATTAATCGTGTAGAAAAAGCAATATCAATTCGTCCTACTAAAGTTTATGACGCATTTAGTAACTGCTGTTTGCCTATAGCAGCTTTGTATACTTCTAGACGTTTTAACAGTAAACCTAAATCCAACTTTGGAGTCACTGCTAACTGTTAAAGGTATCAAAATGATTTTGACGGTCGGTAAAAAAGCACTTCTCAGTGCAATGATTTTTCAGGCTAAATGTGATGTCAGATATTATCTAAACGGCATTTGTTTTGCCCCTGATAAAAAGCTGTATGCTGCTGACGGCTATCGAGTTTTTATTGGTGAGCATGAGACTGAATCGCTACATGAAAGCGTGATAATTTCAATTAAAGGCGCAAAATTTACTCGCTTTGACAAGGCACAGATTGATACCCAATATGGAATTGTGACCTATCTTGATAAAGACGGGTTACGCGTTGGTGCAGCAATCTGTGAGGTTATTGAAGGGAAATATCCTGACATTAACAGAGTAATTCCTAAAGAAAGCAAGCCCGTTTCAGAGATTGGCTTCAATGCCAGCTATCTTGCGGATATCGAAAAAGTAGCAAAAATTTATAACCCGAAATATAAATCAATAAAAATTAAACCTAACGGTAATGACAGTGCCGCAATTGTCGAGTTAAACGAAAATACATTCATTATTGTTTTACCCATGAGCGTTTAATTTAATCCTTGTAGATAACAAAAAATTGATGAAGTAAATTAAAATAAAATATGGAGATATCGTTATGGTGAATTAAGTGATGGGCAACTTGCAAGCTACTGTCATGAAGTAGCCCCGAGTCTCTTTGGGAGCCAGAAGCAGGTCGAACTGCACACGCGCTGGTTAGGGTTATGAAGAAGAAGACGTGCCGGTACTTCTGTCTGACGACCAATCAGACACCGGTTAGTGATGAGGGATCCTAGGGATACCCAAAAAGAGGTCTCGATGGCATCGAGCGTTGGCTACTACGAGAGTGTAGCGCGTGAAAGACGACGTTGTTTAATAAACAAAATAGGTCTGGTTCCTACTGCGGCGTAGTGAGGGAAAGATGGCTAATAAGCATCACTGAGTTTCTGGGTGGCAACCAGTTAGCGCATCAATAGCCTCAATAAACGATGCCACCGAGCCTGAAGTGGTTAAAAGACAGGCATCAAGTTAGTTTTGGGATGTGTGAATGCGGCTATGCGCTCGTGGGACAGTCAAGACTATAAATTATCTTTCAAATAGCTAAATATAGTTTGATTGCGTTTACCCGTCCGTGATGACTGTAATCGGACACCAAGAGGCACTTGGGCACACGTCCTAACTCATGCATAAGACCTAATTAGGTCTTTTTTTTCACCTGAAGGTAATTAAATGAATAACGATGAATTAAGAAAAATTCTTGATGAGCATAAGTTTTGGGTAGATTCGATGGGCAAGAATGGTCGTAAAGCCAATCTAAGTGGTGCCAACTTAATTAGAGCAGACCTACAGGGAGCAGACCTATGGGGAGCTAATCTACGTGGAGCAGACCTATATGAAGCCAACCTACATGGAGCCAATCTACATGAAGCCGACCTCCGTGAAGCCAACCTACATGGAGCAAACCTATGTGGAGCTGACTTACCCCATGATACATTCGTTATTATGGGTGAACCCTATCCAATAATGATTACAAATGGAGAAAATCTTCGTGCAGGATGTCAACATCATTCGGTAGAAAAGTGGCGACAATTTAGCAAAGAAGACATCGCAAATATGGATGGCAGAAAAGCGCTTGAGTTCTACCCTCGCTTACTTGATATGCTGGATTTTTACCTGGGAAAAGGTGAGCGCCCTGACTGGTTAAACCAAACGGCACAATAAGAAGGATTAAACACGATGAAATTGGACAATCCACGCATTGTAACGGCAAAACACCCTAATATGGGTAATCTGGTTGGGGTGACTAATGGCAGTCGCCATTTGAGCGATTCAATATACTTAAGCAGTATTGATATTAGTGATGATGATGACAGAGAAGTACGCTCTTTTAAGACAATCATACAGTGCTTAACAAATGAAAATGATCGTCTTAAGAAAGAGAACCGGAGACTGATGAAGATATACCGTGAAATTGGCGGGCTGTGCAGGATTTGAACCTGCAATAAGTAAACTTCATTTACTGCTTTACCATTCAGCTAACAGTTCACTGACAATCATAAGGCAGGCATCAAAAAGGCTTTTACCACAAGAGAAAGGATACCTAAAATACCCGCCCCCAACATCCAGCGTATTAATTTTTGTTCAGCACGAATGCCTGACATCTCTAGCTGTAGGTCTTTGCGGACTATTTCCATGTCTTTACGAACATCAGATATTTGCGCGCTTAAATCTTTGCGGACATCATCTAAATCTCTCTTTGTTGCTACATCAACCGCTTCGTGTGACTCACGCACAGCAATAGAAATCGCTTTCGCCTGTTCTGTTGGTAATCCAGCGCTTTCAAGCGTTTCAACAAATTTTAGTGTATCAAATGCAACCTGACCCATAGGTAATCCTCCTTTTTGGTAAGTATAACCTAACAATAACCATTGACGAAAGAACAAATCATGCGCTATAGTTTAACCGCATCTGATAAATCAGGTGTCGGGATTGGAACACCGTTAGAGTCATCGCGACAGTACACGCCGCGAGCGTGTTTTTTATTGTCGTAATCTAGCCATATTCAATGGTGGGCTGGATGGGGCAACCGAAAGGTTGGCCGGCGGTGACTCCGGTAGTTCCAACCCTATTCAGTTCACCACCAATATAGAGCTTGGAACCTCAAAGTGGTGATAAACTTAAGTCACTATCAGGAGGTCATTATGACCCTTCAATTATCTACCATCACTCCTAAAGTTACTATCAACAATAACAAAGCTGTAACCACTTCTAAAGACGTTGCTGATTATTTCGGCAAGCGCCATGATAATGTTTTACGCTCTATTGATAACCTTGATTGCTCAGAAAAATTTAGCGCCCTCAATTTTGAGGCGGCTGAATATTTAGATGAACAAAAGAAATCTCGACCAATGTACGAAATGACCAAAGACGGCTTCGTATTCTTGGTTATGGGATTTACAGGCAAAAAGGCAGCACAGTTCAAAGAAGCCTATATTGCTGAGTTTAATCGTATGGAAGCACAATTAAACAATGCTGTTACCGTAACTGGAGCCACTAATAAAGTTCTTCTCACCTTACTTCCCAATGGGAAAGTAGATAGTGCCCGTGTTATTCGTGATAACGAATACGTTGCCTCACTAGAGTCATTGTTCGAAATTGGTCGTCGTGCTGGTTACATGATTATTCACAAAGATGAATTAATTAAAAAACTTTCTGAATAACTTGCTTTTTCCTTAGCACGTCTCCGTTTCAAACGGAAGCGTGCACCACATTAACAAACACCAATATTTATTCATCAATTAACTTTGAGGAATCTCTGCATGCAAAATTTGATCAACATCGAAACAAAAAACATCAGTGGTGAATTAATCCAAACGGTTAATGCCCGTGATTTACATGCGTTTTTAGAAATTACTACGCGATTTAATGATTGGATAAATAGGCGTATAGCAGAATATAGTTTTGAAGAGAACATTGACTATATTATTGCTGAAAATTTGAGCTACTCAAATTTGAGTAGTGCAAAATCTCGCCAACGTATGATGAAAGACTACTATATCGCCATCGATATGGCGAAAGAGCTATCCATGGTTGAACGCAATGAAAAAGGGAAACAGGCAAGGCAGTATTTTATTGAATGCGAAAGACGTGTTTTACAACCTCAACTTCACATTCAAACATTACTACCAACAAAAAAAGAACTCGCTCTCATGGTTGTTCGTGCTGAAGAAGAGAAAGAACAGTTATTACTGGAAAATAAAAGTCTCTCAACCGAAAACGATTGTCTTAAAAATCTCTTTAAGGAAGGTATGACCCCTACCCAATTTAGCAAAATGCTTAATGGCGTAAACAGTCAGCAGATAAATCATTTTCTGGCAGAGCGTAAATGGCTCTACAACGAAAGTAAATCCGGCATACGCTGGCGTGTTGCTTCTTATGCACGGGATAAATATTTAACTGAAAAACAAAGCGAAATAAGCCTACACGGTGCTAACCCATTCATCAGTTATCAGCCTGTATTGCTCAAAAAAGGGGCGCAACGTCTCTATGATTTGTATCTGGATTACAAGCTACCCATGAAACTGACGTGGAATGGTTCACATACTCATGACAAGTCTATTAACGGTATTTACCTTAAACACTGATTACCTTTTCCTGTTCAATCGTTAAATAACCAGGAGCCAAAAAAATGAACCAGCTTAAACAGCAGGAGCTTCGCTACGTCTTAAATAGCGACAGCTTCGCCAGAAAAGACAGCTTAAAAATTATCCCCACCGTGCTAATCATTGCGTTGGCAAGCCTCGTTTTATTGTTAGCAAGATAGGAATAACTCATGACTTTATTTGAATTAACTCAGTTGCTCAAGGAGCAAAGAAAAAGCAATGAGCTTAAGGAACATTACAAATATGAACATCAACGTGAGGTACTGGGGCAACAAAATGTTCCTGTTAGCTGGCAGGATTTTCGAGGAGATTTTACATGAAAATGCCGAGGCTAACGGATAAAAGGAGATGCCAATCAAAAGAAGACGCTATTGCCTATGCAATACAACAGATGGAGGCAACCAGGCAAGGAAAAGAACCATTGTCGCCATCGATGAAAGAAAAGCGTCAAGCAATGGAAATGTATGACAAAGAAGCAAAAGAGATTGAAAAACTAATAATTCAATCCTCGCCAAATACTTACAATCCTATATATGTTCAAAATAAAGAATACAATCCTTTCATTGATCAAGAACTAAGAGATGGACCGTTAGGTGGAAAAATAAGAGGTGATTAGATATGGCGACCGCAACACTAATACTGGGTGAGTCAGGGACAGGAAAATCCGCTAGCCTTAGACATCTAAGCCCTGAAGAAACTTTATTAATCCAAACGTTAAAAAAACCTTTGCCGTTTAAATCAACTCAATGGCGAAATTGGGATCAAAAAGATGCCACAACCTCAATATTTGTCAGTGACTGTTGGCAATACATCATGAAAGCTATCGAAAAAGCCTCAAGTTACGAAAAAAAGATAGTTGTTATTGATGATTTTCAATATCTGATGGCAAATGAATTCATGCGCAGATCAGATGAAAAATCTTTCGATAAATTCACAGAAATAGGCGCTCACACATGGAATGTGATCAATGCGGCAGTAAAATCATCATCAGATGATCTAAGGATATATTTTCTCTCGCATACCGAAGAAACACCATTAGGTAAAGTCAAGATGAAAACAATTGGCAAAATGCTTGATGAAAAAATAACCGTTGAGGGCATGTTTACTATTGTACTGAAAACGATAGTTAAGGATGGTCAATACTTATTTTCAACACAAAACAGCGGTTATGATACCGTCAAATCCCCAATGGGAATGTTTGAAACACCCGAAATTGAAAACGACATAAACGCAGTTGATACAGCGATTTGTGACTATTACAGCTTAAAAAAAACTAACATAACGGAGAAAACAGCATGAACCACAACATTATCTTTACCTACAGCGAGGAGTCAGCCTTATTAACCTATCAAGGGGGGTTCATTAATGAATCAGGCGCGTATGTGATCACAATTGCAGAGGCAAAATTAAGCAAAAGTGATAAAGGCGCTGAGTTTATTGAATTCTCAGGTGAATCGGAGGATGGCAGAAAAGTTAACTATCTAAGTATTTGTTGTAAGAAAAATGACGGCACGGTAAACCCTTTCGGTCAAAATATGGTCAATGCCATGATGGGATGCATTGGAATTCAGCGAGTAACCTCGGTTGTCCACAACAATAACCTGGTTGCGCCAGAATTCCATGGCAAAAAAAGTAGGACTTGTTTTGCAAAAGTTCTAAGAACGAAGAAAAATGGCGATGAAAGTTACAGCTTTGATATCCGTATGCCATTTGTAGCAAACACTGGACAAACGCTTTTAGAAAAGTTGAAAACAAACCCGCACAAGCAGTTAAAAACTTGTTGCGCACTATAAAAGATAGAGACGAGCGTAGACCAACTCATACGCCAGTAAATAATGAGTTTAATCTTTTTTAGACAAGGAGTTCCTACCATGTGGGTTTTAATCCTATCCATGTACGCCAGCCCTTACGCGTCAAATGACTTTGCAAGTGTTCATACTCAGGAATTTGACACTGAGAATATGTGCCAATTCGCCGCTAAACAGTTTGAGCGTGAATTTGAAACTTTCAAGGATATCAACGCAAAAGCAATTTGCATTAAGAAATAATCCAATGTTAAAAGGTTCAATCATGAAACTTAACATCATTAAATTACTAATCACAACATTTTTGTTTATCGGTGCAGCGTTTGCCTTTGAACTCATTGTTGGACATCTCGCGCACGCCGATGCCGTCATTGACCCGCAAATCAGGTTTAAACGTGGTGAATTAGGCAATATTCATTTAGGCGGACAAGAGCTACTGGTTATTGGTGTCATGCTGGTGCCAGCACTTATGATCATTTTGGGAGTATTTATCGATACTATGAAGAAGTAGTTGCAAAACAAGAAATCATTACCCACCCTAATCTATTCCACTTAATTAATACCCGTTCATCAATTTTAATATTGAAGGATAACTATATGCGAAATTTAACAAATGAACATTACCCTATCATTGCTGGCGTAGAAATCACGACAGACTCAGATGGTCGTTTCAACCTAAATGCGTTACATAAAGCCAGTGGCGGCAAGATGCTAAACGCCCTAAAACATGGCTTGAGACAAAACAAGCCAAAGAGTTAATTGAAGAGCTAAGGCAGAATTCCGCCTTAGGTCAAGAAGTAATCAAAGTTCAAAAAGGCGGCATAAATCCAGGCACTTTTGCTCATGAGCTGTTAGCCATTGAGTATGCTGGCTGGATTTCGCCAAAATTCAGATTGATGGTTAATCAAACCTTCCTGGATTACAAAACAGGAAGATTAGCTCCTGTCACCCCAACAACAGACTGGTTAGATAATCCTGCACAATTACGAAAAATGCTGATTAGCTATACCGAGCAAGTGGAAAAAATAAGCAGTGAGCGTGATGAAGCTATTAGAACAAAATCACAAATCAGCCGCACTCGTGAAGCTTCTGCAATGGGTAAACTCAGCGTTGCTACCCGTAAAAATCGGGAACTGACAGAACGATTGGGAGAAAGTGTTAAACATGCCACCATCACAGCTGTAAAGAATGCCACAGGGAAAGAATACAAATTTGCCCCACTTCGCAGATGGTGCCGTGAGAACCAGATGGAAGCAACCGAAGTGCCTGATATTCGTTATGGTCAGGTTAAGTCATGGCCTGCTGAATCATGGCTACAGGTATACGGTATCAATCTGAAATCGTTATTTGCTAATAGCCAACGTACTCACTAGAGATTGACCACTATTTGGTATTTCTGAATCACTCAAAAAAAGACCAACGCAAGGCTGGCAATATTAGGGAAATGATGTGGTTACGAACACAACAGCAATAATCTTACCACAGATAATTCATAACTGATCATATTTCAACACATAACAATGTGTGCTTAGGCTATCTGTTTTTGAATGAGGATAAATAAACATGATTACTTTAGCGGAATGGAATGCAAGGAGGGATAGACCAAGAAGAATGGACACAGTCAGGGGTTGGGTTAGAAATGGGCTAATTCAACCTCCCCCCATCAAGGATGGAAGAGAATATTTAGTTGAAGAGAGTGCAATCAAAGTTAACAGCATTAACGAAGTTAGTCAAAAAAGTATGTTGCTGCAAAGGATAGGCCATGACCAGAATCAGAAAAACAAAAAATCGGGATTTGCCCCCTAACCTATACAAAAGAAACGGGTATTATTCCTATAGGGACCCACGTACACGTAAGGAATACGGTTTGGGTAGAAACAAAGCCTATGCAATTAACGAGGCTATTAGTGCAAATCAGTTATTGATGAAAGCAGAGAAAGTAAAGCCACTAACAGAAAGGATCGACGGGCAGGGAACTGTCTATTTTCATGAGTTTTTAGATAGATATGAAGAAATATTGAAAACAAGAGGATTGAGGGAAACAACATTAAAAGAATATAGGCAAAGAATAAGAATAATCAGAAAAGGATTTCTAGATACACCGGTACAAAACATAACTACAAAAAATATTGCAGATTTTCTCCATCCTTTTATTAATGAAGGAAAAACTACAACTGCAAAATTATTGAGAGGATCAATAATTGATTGCTTTAAAGAAGCATTAGCTAGTGGTTTAGTACAATTGAACCCTGCTGAGCTAACAAAAACCCCAAAAGCTAAAATTCAAAGAGTAAGATTATCTCTCAATGATTTTAAAACTATTTTGAACTTGAATAACGATGGTAATCATTGGTTAACTCATGCAATGAAACTGGCTTTAGTTACTGGTCAGAGGATATCTGATATTTCAAAAATGAGGTATGAAGATATTCATGATAACAAGTTATGGGTCATTCAACAAAAAACCGAGACTAAAATAACAATTCCTTTAAATATTGAAATAATAAATATCAGGTTATCAGATATAATAAAAATTAACGAACACGATTCAGAATATATTATTAATGATACGGGCAAAAAAGTTTCAATAGAAAAAATATCAAAAGGATTTGCAAAACTTAGGGATAAAACAAATCTAACATGGGAAGGTACACCTCCATCATTTCATGAAATCCGAAGTTTGTCTGCCAGATTGTATACAGAAAAAAATGGAAGTGAATTTGCTCGTAAATTGTTAGGCCATAAATCAGCAGAAATGACAGCTAAATATCAGGATGATAGGCAGAATAATTGGATTGAAATTTAAAAATTTATAGTGAATAAATAGTGAATTATAGTGATACTTCACTTATAACACTCTGAAATATAATTACTTTTATTTAATCCAACAATCAACATAATACTCGGCCAATGTATGGCTCGATAAGCACTTTCCATATCAATACAGCGAAATTTTCCCATCAAAAGACAGGCGATAAGTACAGCAATAAAATTAGGGATCTCATCTATTGCCATCATAGTAACCATTAATGCTAAACAAAAGATCGCATGTGGCGCTTGCGATGCAGCAGGCGCCACCGCCTCTACCTCAGCGGCCAAATTTAATACAATAAAATTATGTCTATCAGTTGACAATAAGCGAATTAATTTCCAGTCACCCACGATCAGTAAAATATCACCTAAACGCATTGGCTGATCAATTAATTTATCATCGATAGTTTTTCCTTCCCGATATATGCCAACAACATTAAGACCATAACGCGTGCGAAATTTAATTTCTCGCAATGTACTGCCTAATAACTCAGATTGCGGCGCTAAGGAAAACTCCGCCATTCCAACTTCACGCGAGCGAGCAGAAAAATATTCACCGCGCAAAATCATTGGTGTCAATTTTTGTTGATGACAAAATTCATTGAGATCAACTTCACTATCAGCCATATCGACTAATAACACATCACGTTCATGTAACTCCGTTGTGGCCGTTACACTTAGCATAAGTCGACGAAAACGATGCCAACGTTCAATACCAATAACATTGGCACCATAACGTGAACGCAAATGTAATTCATCAAGAGAGTAACCTATTAAGGGGGAACCCGGGCAAATGGCCAAACAACGAGCACGACCGGTTAGCTTATAATCACGAATAAAGTCGTGAAATGTTCGCCGCTGAGGATCCTTACCCACTGTAATTTCACGGTTACCTAACCAATGACGAACCATCCACATATAAATAATTGCCAGCAACAGTACCGCAATCCCAATGGGTGTAATAGCAAAGAATTTGAATCCCGTATAACCTTCTCTGACTAGTTCACTATTAACTATCATATTTGGCGGTGTCGCTACTAACGTCATCATCCCACTGATAAGTCCAGCAAAGCCTAATGGCATCATCAAGCGTCCTGGTGGAATTTTCATTTGTTTAGCAACATTAAGAACAACTGGAATAAAAATGGCAACAATGCCGGTGGAACTCATAAATGCGCCTAAACCTGCAACTGTTATCATTAAAAAAAATCAGCATCTTATTTTCATTATTACCGGCTACACCGACTAACCAATCACCAACTTGGTAAGCAATACCTGTGCGCACTAATCCCTCGCTAAAAACAAAAAGTGCAGCAATTAGCAGCACATTGGGATCACTAAAGCCGATTGTTGCTTGTTTAAGCGTTAGAGTTCCACTTAATACTAAAGCCACAATGACTAATAATGCAACCACATCCATACGGATCTTATTAGTCATAAAAAGAGTGACCACGATTAGCAGTAAAATTAATACCCATACCAGTTGGCTATTCAAAATGACCTCAAATTAAGTCTATTCATAGGGCAAATTTGTCATAAATAGTACAAATTTGCCGGCCTACTTTATGAAATTAACATACGTTTATCGCTGAGTCACCGTAACAATACCTTGGTTATCTGGTTTTGAAATATTTAATTCAGTAAATGATTTGATAATTAGCGAAATTTCTTCTCGCCGTGGCATACCTACCGGCGCATGTACAGCGATAACCTGACACCCCGCATCTAAGGCCGAATAGATGCCGGCCTGCGCATCTTCAACCGCGATACAGGCTTCTGGCGGTAAATTTAGTAGTTGTGCACCAAGCAAAAATGGATCTGGCTGCGGTTTACCTTGTTCCACCCGTTCAATCGTGACCCAGTGTTTGGGTTCCGGCAAGCCTGCGGCTTTACTACGATTAAAAGCAATCGGAATGGTGCCAGAAGTGACTATTGCCCATGGAATAGCAAATGCATTTAGTTGTTCAAGTAGAGCAATCGCACCGGGTAGTGCCACAATACCTGACGTATTGGCTGCTTCCAAATTTTCTAGCCAATAGAAAACTTCATCAATTTCAGTTTCAGTAGCATTTGGCATAAAATGACGAATAGAATTAATTGCCGGTTTGCCATGAATATAGTGTAAAACATCTGTTTCTGAAACACCGATCCGATGGCTAAATTCTCGCCAACAATGTTCAACATTTGGTAAAGAATCAACCAGCGTGCCATCCAAATCAAATAGAAATCCCTTACATTTTAATACCATTGATGCTCCTTAAATAAATCATGCATTAATGATTTGATTAATTTCTACTGCACAAAGATGATACTGACGCGGACAAAATGTCCAAACACTTAACATTCTCAGATACTTATCCCACATGGGTGTCTGAGCATTAAAATTATCGCTACCATTAACAAAATGACGATAGCGACCTTCACTACTCACCAAAAATCGAACATAATTAAGATAACGTGCTTCCGTAACAGCATCAAAGCCTAAAAAGATAACTCTCCTGTCCGTAATATCGGCTTTAGACGGCAAATTTTCCCAGGAAACTTGTAAGGCATGATAAATTTCCATAATATCAATGATAGTCTGGCAATTTTCTTCTGACAACTCAGCAAAATCTTGTGCTAACTCTTTCATTTGCAAGCCAAAACCACCTTCAATGATGGTTTGACAGCGTCGATAGTGTTTAGCATTATCCGGATCAAGCATGATCAGCATTTTATATTGGTTAGACAGAATTAAGCGTTGTGCATTGGTCATTTCCATTATGGCTCTCCTATACTAGGAAATTTGCTAAATCATCGCATTACCGCCCTGCCTTTTATAGTGATAACACACCTTTTATTGATCTAAAAAGGCTTTTCAATTTTTAACTATTAAAAAACTATTTTCTAATGCCAATTATCTCTCTCGCTGACCAGCTACTCCACTATCATTTCAAATTAAGTTAAATACCATCAACAAAAGAGCGATCTAATTGTTTGAAAGCGCGTTTTAACAATTCTGCTAGTGTTTGATAAGTCGGGGTACCTTTAACTGGCGTGATGGTAATTCCAGCTTGTTTAAATTTTTCACGAATTTCATAAAACCAACTAAGTAATGCAGAAGGTAGCGGCGTAACTGAACGCTTACCTAACCACCATAATCCCTGCAATGGTAAGCTACAAGCAAAAAGAGCTGTCCCCACAGCCGGTCCCAGCAGACCACCCCATGCAATCTGCCAGCTAAGGGTAAAAATAGCAACCGCAGGCATGTAACGAATCGCAAATCGGCTAGCGGTGATTACGCGATGCTCGGGAAAAATAGGTATCAAACATTTCTCTAACGGAAATGTCTTGGCATACTGCCTCCCTAGTTTCAACTTTTGTATGAAACCCGGGGTCGTTTCTGGTGTCGTATTCATCAATACCTCACATGACTTCAATCAATTTTTCATGCAAAATTTAAAAAATATATATAAAGCATAAAATCTTTTTAGTAGAATTTATAGGGCAACATCGGTTGCCGGAGGCCACGATTTCTATAATCTGTAGAAAAACTTATATCATATAAAGTTTATATTTGGTCTATTACTATGTTTTCAATCCATAATGTTAATATTATATTGCATCTTTAATATCAACATGGCAAACATAGTTATTTAGTCGATAAATACGATTAAAATATCATAATATTGCGTAAATATGATATTAATCATTCAATATAATCCCAGGGATAAGCTAGGCTACTAGCATTCTATTGGATTGATGTTTTTTAACCCTAGTCTTCCTGGTTAACCCGACAAAGAAGACTCCATGATAACGATATAGTAGGTAATTCCATGTCAAGTAAGCTGGTACTTGTCCTCAACTGCGGTAGCTCTTCCCTTAAATTTGCTATCATTGATCCTGTTAACGGCGAAGAACAACTATCTGGTTTAGCAGAATGTTTTCATCTACCAGAAGCCCGCATTAAATGGAAAATAGATGGCACGAAAAACGAAGCTGCTTTAGGCGCAGGCGCTGCACACAGTGAAGCAATGACTTTCATTGTCAATCAAATTCTTACCCAAAAACCAGAATTAGCCCAAGCCATTTCTGCTATTGGTCATCGTATTGTGCATGGCGGTGAAAAATTTACCCAATCGGTTATTATCAATGATGAAGTCGTTGCAGGCATTAAAGCATCTATTCCATTTGCGCCATTACATAATCCTGCTGGCATTATTGGACTTGAAGAAGCGAAAAAAGCATTTCCACATTTAAATGACAAACATGTTGCTGTATTTGATACCGCCTTCCATCAGACGATGCCGGTTGAAGCTTATTTATATGCTCTACCTTATAATCTTTACAAAGAACATGGTATCCGTCGTTATGGCGCGCACGGTACTAGCCACTATTATGTCTCCCGGCAAGCAGCCAAAGAACTGAATAAACCGATCAATGATCTGAATGTTATCACCTGCCATTTGGGCAATGGTGGATCGGTTACTGCAATAGTCAATGGACAATCTGTTGATACCTCGATGGGTCTCACACCGCTAGAAGGCCTAGTGATGGGAACGCGTAGTGGTGATATCGATCCGGCTATTGTGTTCCACCTTCATGACGCTTTGGGTATGAGTGTTGATAAAATCAATTCATTATTAACTAAAGAGTCTGGCATACTTGGATTAACTGAAGTCACCAACGATTGTCGTTATGTCGAAGACAATTATGACACTAAACCAGATGCAAAACGGGCAATGGATGTCTATTGTCATCGTTTAGCCAAATATATCGCCGCTTACTGCGCATTAATGGAAGGGCGATTAGATGCTATTATTTTCACCGGTGGTATTGGAGAAAACTCAGCTCTAGTACGTGAATTAACACTTAAAAAATTATCTTTAATTGGTATTAAGTATGATCACGAGCGCAACTTAGCTGCACGATTTGGCAAATCGGGCAAGATTACGACTGACGATAGCATTCCTGCTCTGGTTATTCCAACGAATGAAGAGTTAGTTATTGCTCAGGACGCTAGCCGCCTAACGGCATAAATAGATTAGAAGCTGCCAGTTTACCAATTGGCAGTAAGAGGTTAAACATCTTGCAACTGTTAAAGAGGTATTTGTGTCCCGTACAATAATGTTAATTCCGACTGACATTAGTGTTGGTTTAACCAGCGTCAGTTTAGGGGTCGTCCGTTCAATGGAACAAAAAGGGGTTAGTCTAACGGTTTTTAAGCCCATTGCTCAACCCCGTTTTGGTGATAAAGATCAGACAACCGAAGTATTACGCTCCCATTCTAGTGTTCAGGTCGCTGAACCACTAAAAATGAGTTATGTTGAATCTCTGCTGGCTAATGATCAAAAAGATATTTTAATGGAAGAGATTGTTGCTCGTTATCATGACAATACGCAACAGGCTGAAGTTATTCTAATCGAAGGTTTAATGCCTACCCGTAAGCACCCTTTTGCCCAATCGTTAAATTATGATATCGCCAAGACGTTAGGCGCTGACGTTATTTTTGTTACCGCATTAGGTAACAACACCCCGGAACAGTTAAAAGAGCGCATTGAATTAGCCCGCGCAGAATTTGGTGGTTTACAAAATAAAAATATCACCGGGGTAATTATTAATAAACTCAATGCACCAGTTGATGAGCATGGCCGTACCCGCCCTGATTTATCGGAGATATTTGATGAGTCGACTAAAGCTACAATCACAAAAATTGATAGCAAAACGTTAGCTAACAATAGTCCACTGCCAATATTGGGTTGTATTCCATGGAATTTTGATCTAATCGCCACCCGTGGTATTGATATTGCTAATCATCTAAATGCCAGCATTATCAATGAAGGCGCACTACAAACCCGGCGTATAAAATCGGTTATTTTCTGCGCCCGCAGTGTGCCCAATATGGTAGAGCTATTTCGTCCCGGTTCATTGCTAGTAACCTCTTCTGATCGCCCTGATGTTATTGTATCTGCCTGTTTAGCCGCCATGAATGGTGTCGAAATTGGAGCATTACTATTAACGGGTGGTTACCCTATTGCCAAGCCAATACACTCCCTCTGTCACCGCGCTTTCGAAACCGGTTTACCGGTATTGATGGTAGATACCAATACCTGGCAAACTTCGTTAAGTCTGCAAAGTTTCAGTTTAGAAGTGCATGCGGATGATCATGAACGGATTGAAAAAATTCAAAACTATGTTGCCTTGCATATCAATCAGCAATGGATTGATTCACTCACTGCTGACTCAGAACGCCCTAAACGGCTATCACCTCCCGCTTTCCGCTATCAATTAACTGAATTAGCGCGTAAAGCTAACAAACGTATCATACTACCGGAGGGTAATGAACCTCGTACGGTAAAAGCGGCAGCTATTTGTGCTGAAAGGGGGATTGCCACCTGTATCCTGCTAGGTGATCCCGATGAAATAAAACGGGTTGCCGCCGCGCAAGGGGTTGAATTAGGTGCCGGAATCGAAATTGTGGCACCTAAATCAGTACGAAAAAACTATGTTGAGCGCTTAGTTGAGCTGCGCAAAAATAAAGGCATGACTGAAATTGTAGCGCGTGAACAGTTAGAAGATAATGTGGTGTTAGGCACCATGATGCTGGAAAAAAATGAGGTTGATGGTTTAGTTTCCGGCGCTGTTCATACCACGGCGAATACTATTCGCCCACCGTTACAACTGATCAAAACTGCCCCTGGCAGCTCAATCGTCTCTTCGATATTCTTTATGCTATTACCTGAGCAGGTGTTAGTTTATGGTGACTGCGCAATAAATCCAGATCCAACGGCGGAACAATTATCAGAAATCGCCATCCAGTCGGCAGATTCGGCCAAAGCATTTGGTATTGAGCCGCGAGTGGCAATGATCTCTTATTCTACCGGTAACTCCGGTGCCGGCAGTGACGTGGACAAAGTGCGAGAAGCAACCCGTTTAGCACAAGCAAAACGACCCGATTTAGTGATTGACGGTCCATTACAATATGATGCAGCCATTATGGCCGATGTGGCTAAATCTAAAGCACCGAATTCACCGGTAGCCGGTCAAGCAACGGTGTTTATTTTTCCAGATCTTAATACTGGCAATACTACCTATAAAGCGGTGCAACGCTCAGCTAATCTGGTTTCTATCGGCCCAATGCTACAGGGGATGCGTAAACCGGTTAATGATTTGTCCCGTGGCGCATTGGTTGATGATATTGTTTATACCATTGCCCTTACCGCGATTCAGGCTACGCAAAATAACTAATTTCTTCTGGCTATCAAAAAAGCTGAAATACTCTGTATTTCAGCTTTTTTTTACATAAAATACAGGCAATATCCACTAATAAATTGAAAGAAATTGTGTTATACATTATAAAAAGCGTTAAAAATCAATTTATTACAAAGTTAACATACCTCAAAGAATAAAATTTTCCCACTAACTAATAACAATAATTAATAATAAAAAGCGTTAATCTAAATACACAATATTTATATTCTGATTTAATTTAATACAAAATATTATCTTTAGATAAAAGGCGAATTAATAATAGATTTATTTAACGCTAAGTTTTTCGTTATACTAACCAAACTCACCGCTAAAATACCTATAAGTAAGTAGTGGTGAGGGTAATATTCATAACCCTTAAATTTAACATCGGAGGTTTTATGTCTATTTCTTTTGCTACAATCCATCAAGGGACACCCACTATCAAAGTTCAAGATAACCGGGGTCTAGCAATTCGAACATTACAATTTTATCGGACAACCAGCGAAGATCCACCAGAGTTACGGCTGACCCAGCAAAAATTTACCGCTACAGGTCACCTCCTCTCGCAACAAGATCCTCGACTTCCTATCCCCAATTTCTCTTATCAAACATCATTAACCGGTAATATCATCCATACTGAAAGCCAGGACAGTGGTAACTTATTAACGTTAAATGATATTGAAGGACGACCTTTTTACCAACAAGATGCCAGACATACTCAGCGTAACTGGTTATATGAATCTACAGAAAGGCCTTTTATGGGAAGGTTACTTGCTATCGATGAGCAAGTAGCTAATCAAGCATCACGAATTCTTGAACGCTTAATCTATGCGCCAGTAACACGACAAAACCAAGCATATAATTTATGTGGCCAAGTCATTCGTCACTATGATACCGCTGGCTGTCAACAAATATAAAGTGTTGCTCTCAACGGCTATCTTCAAATTCAACAACGCCAACTGCTGGCTGATTTTTCTTATCCAAGCGATTGGCAGGGTACAGAACAAGAGTGGCAACAAAAACTCTCTACAGATACCTTTATTACCCGCCAGGACTATGATATCGGCGGTGCCCTACTACAGCAAATCGATGCTGATGGCAACATTCAACAACAGCGTTATAACTGTGCGGGACAGTTAATTTCTCGCTCATTACAAGTTAAAGATCAACCTCAACAAATTGTCTTACGAGCCGCTGATTATGTAGCTAATGGACAAATCAGACAGGAGATACTTGGCAATGGCGTAATTACTGATTATAGCTATGAAGCTGAAACAGGTTATCTATTAATGGCAAAAACTTACCGTCCAGTGCATCATCCCTTAGGTTATTTAACTTTCCAAGATTTACGCTACACCTATGATCCTGTCGGTAATATTATTCTTATTCAGAATGATGCCCATGCATCACGCTTTTATCATAATCAAAAATCCATTCCTGAAAATCACTACCGCTATGATACCTTCTATCAGCTCATTGAAGCGACTGGACGAGAATCACTAACAAATCGCCATCCTTTTACTCAACGTTTTCTTTCCTCCCCTGCTGATGCTGCCTATCAAAGCACTCCATATACCCGCCAATATCAATATGATGCTTCAGGTAATTTAACGATGATAAAACATCTGGGCGCTAGTCAATGGACAAAACGTATTTATGTTTCTGCTACCAGTAACCATGCTTTATCTGACTCTTTTTTCCCCTCAACATCAGACTTGCCTATTGAAGATTACTTTGATGCTGCTGGCAATCAACTCCAATTGCAAATCGGTCAAAATTTAACTTGGAATGGTCAAAATCAATTAGCTTCAGTTACGCCAATTACACGGGAAACAGCGGAAAATGATAGTGAAATCTACTGTTATGATAGCCAGGGAGTGCGTTTAGTCAAACAAGAACAGTATCTAGCTGGCAATGTAACCCATATTAAAACCAGTTGTTATTTACCGGGAATTGAAATAATCACTCATGATCTACAAACAGCAGAAGGGCAACCCCCACAACGACAATCCTTACGGACTGTCATCATGCTAGAAAACGTACGAGTATTGCATTGGGCGAATGCTCAAGATGCCCCGCCTGAAATCGGCAATAATGCGTTGCGTTATAGTATAAATAATCAAATTGACAGTTGCATTTTAGAATTAAATGAAGCAGGCCAATTAAGTAGTGAAGAAGAATTTTTCCCTTATGGTGGTACTGCCTGGTGGGCAGCGCAAAATCAGCTTGAAGCTTATTATAAAACCTATCGTTATTCAGGCAAAGAACGGGTTGCTAGCGGGCTATATTACTATGGTTCTCGCTATTATCAGCCATGGATTGGACGATGGCTAAATCCTGATCCAGCCGGTACTATTGACGGATTAAATCTCTATCGAATGGTAAGGAATAATCCCGTTAACTTATATGATCCCAATGGGAACTCGCCACTTAAAAAACTTTTTGGCAAAAATAACAAACCGACAAAAAGTATCGCAGCAGCTACAGCGCCATTAGCCATCCAACGACCTGAACAAAAAGAATACTTACCCCAAATTGTTATGGACAGTATGTACCAACAAATTGATAGACAAACAAACATAAAATATTTAAGTGAACAGGAAAGAATGTATTATGAAGTAGAAGTTGATAATGAAGGACTATTACGTAATAAAATAAGTCAAAGCCTTTTTAATCAAACTAATGAGTACGGAGAATCAGGTGATCATAGTGTATGGAATGCAACTGTTTATGCTTACGTTATCAGTTTAGATAAAAAACTTTATCTTAATAAGCACGTACCACAATCTTTCCATCACTCTTCATTTATGGCTGGAGCAAATGTATTGGACGCCGGAATGATAAGTGTACTCAATGGACAAATTCTTTCATTAACCACCAAAAGTGGTCATTATAAACCAACAATAAAGCAAAAATTAGCGTCAATTGACTATCTTAAAGAAAATAATGCTGATTTATCCCAAGCTAAAGTAATAGATGTTGATGGGCCAGGCTATTTATATGAAAAGACTATATATCGTGCAGAGAGTATGTATTTAAAAGGCCTTAAGGCAACTGAAACCAACATTGCCAGAGACACACTAATTGCAGAAAATGTTACCCCTAGTCAAAAACGTGAAATATATAGGCAAAAACTCAGTGAATTTACTCGTTATCAAATTAAAAAACCGCAAGCTAGTGCAAATGTTTCCACTCGATTATAATAATCTATAAAAAATAAAAAGCCTTAAAATCACTTATTACTCATGAAATAAGTGATTTTTTTGCATAAAATATCCTATCTATCTGGCACAAACAAACGACTCGATTTAGTGATTGACGGTCCATTACAATATGATGCAGCCATTATGGCCGATGTGGCTAAATCTAAAGCACTGAATTCACCGGTAGCCGGTCAAGCAACGGTGTTTATTTTTCCAGATCTTAATACTGGCAATACTACCTATAAAGCGGTGCAACGCTCAGCTAATCTGGTTTCTATCGGCCCAATGCTACAGGGGATGCGTAAACCGGTTAATGATTTGTCCCGTGGCGCATTGGTTGATGATATTGTTTATACCATTGCCCTTACCGCGATTCAGGCAACGCAAAATAACTGATTTTTTCTGGCTGACAAAAAAAGCTGAAATACAGAGTATTTCAGCTTTTTTTACTCACTAACCACTTAATTTATAACTCACTTTAATCGATAAAATTAAGTTTTATTCATCGCTAACTAAATGGAAAAACGGCAATTAATGGCTAAAAACCGGCTAGCGTTCTTAACTAGCTGGATTTTATTCAATAACTTGTACCTCGGCGAAAACATTAAAGCGATGTCTTTCCGTTTCAATTAAACGGAAATTACTTCCACCATTGGCCAATTGTATATCATATAGGGGACTATCTCTTAGCAAGGGGCTTTCATCGGGTAACCATAATGCTAACTGATATTTTCCGCTTTTTATATTATCAAGCTGACTGGAAATACTAAATGTATAACCCCTACCCGCTGCGCACAACTCAGCTCCTTCTGGCATAAAGAGTTGCCATTTGATCTCATCTTGCTCATCGAGGAATACAATAACAATCGGTCTGTTATTTACTGGTCGGGCAAAACCATAATTTTTTAGGCTAAACTTTAAATCAAAATAATCACCATTTTTAACATATAATGGGTAAGTCGCTTCTTCAAGTATCAGCCTATAGCCAAGATGATCTCTAATATATTCAAAGGCACTCCTGGTGGTATAATTTGTCTTTGTGTGATCCCAAAAATAGTCGCGATCACAGACAAACCCAGCATTTTCAAACCTTTTTAAATCAATAACCGCTTTACGTAGAGCCGCTATACATAAATTTAAATTATGTATAATACTAAATGTTGCAGCGCCTAATTCAGTAAAGCGCCAAATCGTACCCCAGCCAAAATCAGCAGGAATTGTATTAAGGCACCAGGGATCACGCCCATCATCGTTGTAAGGCATTTCAACGTCATAAATAGAATTTACGCCAATTTTTTTTAGATCTTGATACACTTCACTTCGCCAGGTAAAGTCATTGCCAGCAGCATATTTATGCGCATCTAAGTATAGTAATCATTATTAAAACCGATACGCAAATGATCATTAAACTGTAATGGGCTAAGTGAGTTAATCAACATATCTCGATTAGCCTTATAGCGCATGGTTATTTTTCTATTAGCTGGCATAAAGTCGATATAAAATGTATGGTAGATTTGCCGCTTTTGCTCATCTTTGTAACAACTACCGTGTTGCTCGCCCCAGGTACCAATCCAACCGTACTGAAAGGCATATATTATGCTATTGGCCAATATTGGCTTTAATTGTCGCATATGTTGTTTTACTCTTTCTACCTCAGGCTCTGGGATATGGTTAGCATATTTATAAACAAATCTAACCAAAAGCTTAACACCGGCTAATTTAGCCTGGCTAAAAATATAATTAATTAGCTCGATAGCCTTGTCATCAAGATCGCTATTTATATATTCTGTCAGATAAATATATTGCTGAACAATTTGATAACGTTCACCGACAATCTCTTTTTTATATAATTCGAGTAAAATATTGCCATTTTGTTTTTCTCTAGAAAAAGGATTTATTAAATCTTCGTTTAATAAAATCATATTTTCATATCTAAAACCCCGTTCCGGGTTCATTATTATTACTGTGCCATTCTCATCGGATGGATAACGCCCACGATAGCTTGCCTGCTGATATTGAGTTGAGTTTTTCATTACTATTCCTTTGTATTGTTATATTTAATATTAATAAATAAATTAATTTCTAATCAAAACAATTACAACTACATATAAAAAAATTATTAAAAAATTTCATAATAAAATTTCATGATTAGCATTTAACATTTATATTAACTTAAATTAACGATTTAATTTATAAATATAAAAACAAAAGCAAATAGAAAAATATTCAAAAGGTTCTAATAAAGAAAATTAATACGATTAAACTTTATAATATACAAGGTTTCAGCAAAGGAATAGTTACTGTACATAAATATATAGAAAATAAAAATAAATAAGACACAAAAACCGCACAAAAAAATTTCCGCAAAATAAACTTTTATTTTATAACGATATAAATAGCTATATTTAATTTTGATAAAAATAATATTTTCAAAATCAACAACAATAACTATCAATAATTATTCAATTAAATATTCATAAAAAACCAAATAATTATGCAAAAAAAGTTGTTAGATTAATCGTTTCAGCTAATGAAAAAACATCCTCTATTAATTTTTTAATTACAGTTGGAAATAATTAACAAAAACGAAATTACAGTTAATTTATTATTAAAAACTATTGGTAAATTAAAATGTGAAATCACCTAATAGTAAAAATAAATTTAATTACTCAACTAAACTTAACTCAATTATTTCATGTTTTTATTAAAAATTTTATTAAAAATTCAAATAAAAAAACCGCTAGCTTTTAAAAAAAAAAATATGTTATGATTTTTTTCTATTCATTTCTTATTAATAAATAATAAATTAAAAAATATGAATATAAATCATCATCAAAGATTTTATATTCTATTAATTCATATTCCTTTTCTTTAAAACACCGATAAAGCCATCTAATATAAGTGAGGGTTTTATGTCACACCAAATTAATGAAAATGCAATTCAGAATATTATTAGTTAATTAACGCTAAATCATTAAGTGAACTGGCTGATTACGCTAAAGAAGAACTTTATCAAGTTGCTGATGATCAATTAAGCTTACATGATTGTGACCTACTTTTAGCTCAGGCTAAAAAAATCCAGGCCAAAAATAGTACTCAATACCGGCAACAAATTACTCGTCAAGCCATTCCTAAACAATCAACACACCTCGTCGCGACGCAACTAGAGACAAATTTTAGCAACGCTAAAGCGCAACAACTCCAGTATGACGAAACAATGGCTTTTAGTAACAACTTTATCCCCAATCGTGATACCGATTTTGTTAATCAGGGTAATATTGCGTCGATGTTTTCACCTGCCGCTTATCTGGTAAGACTTTATCGCGAAGCGCAAACACTGCAACCTGCAAATTCACCCTATAATATCGATAATCGTCGCCCTGATTTGGCCGATCTGATTTTAAGTCAGGAAAACATGGATACACCACTATCCACCTTGTCACTTTCCAATCAAATACTAGCAGCGCAAATTGGTAAAAAAATCGGTGATGACGATAAGCAAAAAATTCTCGATGCCTTAGCTCAAGATACATTAAACCCCGATGGCCCCTATTATTATTACACCGACGCCATCCAACAAGTATTGCAAAACCATAATGTCACACTCGCCCAATTAATTCAGCCGGAAAATCGTCCCGCAAATACCAATCAAACATTTATCATATGTACGGATTTGAAAATATCGCCACCCATTTACACATTGCTAACGACGGCAATTACACCCGATAATCTTAACGCTGAGTATCAAAAAGTGTTTGGCGCCATTGCGCCACAAACCCTGATGACAGCGATTGCGCTGGCAGAACATTACTATTTACCACCTGAATTCTTTGAACTATTACTACCCAATAAAGATGATACGGAAGCACAATTAAAACAGCATCTATTAAAAGTGCATAAAATCGTTTTATTACATAAAACCACACAACTGACCCCATTAACCCTGTCGGAATTAATGACCGAATATAGCGATAATATTACTGATAACACTCTCGTTGATATTTTGCATATCAAACAGTATGAGCAATTCTACCGCTTGCAAGAGCAGCAAGCGCGCATTTGGGTCGGTATAAAAATCAGTCAAACTGCGGTTAATGGCCAGCTTAGTCAATACGATCAACTATTTAATAACCCGCCTTTATATGGCCAAAAATTCGCCCCAGACGATAAAGAGTATGATGTAGCCCCTAACGCGCAAAACGTCTTTAAATCAAACTTAAAGCAAGCATTTGCAGTGAATGATCAAGAACTATATCAAATGTTCCTGATATTTAACGATAATGATAATAGTAGCCTTTGTAAAAATAATATAACTTACACCACGGCTTTTTATGAATTTTATTTGCTCGCTACTGCTAATCAACTGACTATTGCAGAATTAACAATTTTATATGACCTACTAGATCATCATCAGATTCCCATTGAAACATTTATTAACAAACTCCATACCACCGTTGAATGGCTCAATAACCAAAATCTTAATGTCGCAAGCTTAGTTGCCCTAACAACTAACAATTTTGATACTAATCAATCACCTGAAATCGAAAATCTAATTATTACTTTAAACAGTAATTTACACGACACGACTTTATTAGATAACCCGCTCAAAAAGGCTTTGGCTCCCTATTTTGCCTCTCAATTGGCCCTCTCTTCGCCAGACATCGCTTATCAATTATTGGTTTGGCTAGATAATATAAAAATCCATCCGGAAGATCTGGACACTAATCAATTTTGGCAGCAAGTGTCTAAAATCGATATTGATAAGCCTTTTACCCTTAGTCAAGAAGCCATCCGTTATTGTCACCGCATTGCGCAATTAGCGCTTATCACCAATATCTTTAAACTATCCTTAGCTGAAGTGACACTGATTGTTAATCAACCTGACCATTTGAAAAAAAACTTAACTAAAGTTTATCCAACGGTGGAAAATTTGCAGTTTATTACACAATTCCACAACTGGACAATGCAATTAATGACTCAAGCGCCAGTCGTTATTACCACCCTATCTAAAGATCAACTGACGGTTAGCATGCTGGCCAAAGCCATTAATGCACCACTTGATGAATTCACTGCTGCGGCACAACAAGTGGATCCTCTTGCCACCAGCGACACCATTATTACTGATGTGCAACACTGTTTATTTATTCAGCAGTGGTATCAGGCGGGAGAAATCTTAGCAGTTGATGCAACGGTAGTTGGCAGTTTATATGATCCTAGTAATAATTATCCATTATCGCTTTCATCACTACAGCTACAAACCCAACTTCCCTTCAATCAATTAAAAGTAGGTATTGCCAACATAACCAAAGAGTATCATAAGGGTAATTTCTATCAAGCCGCTGTTATTGATAATGATGGTGATATTGAGCTATGGGATTTAGTGCGGCAAAAGATAGATGCTTATTATCTTTACGTAGAAGTTTACCCGTTCGGTAACAATCAATTTAAAATTATCTATCAAACCGAGCATCCTGATAGTAGAAAATTGGGTTGGGGCTGGTTATCACCAAAAGGGTTTCAATACTTAGGCAATGTCAAAGACGTTGAAAACGAGCCGGGCTCACATTATGAATTGACCACTTACATTGATTGGCATGAGATTGAAGATACGGATATGCTTACGTTGGTATTATGTGATCACGGTGATCCGATTACCACCATCAGCCCAGTTAATTTCCAACGGCAAGATTATCCAACACAAAGTTTTATCGACCAACTGGCGACAGAATTAAAGATTGCTATTCCCACTCAGCCGGATCTGGATCCCTTTTTATTCTCCTTAGCCACCAGCTTGTTAAATGCTCTTAACAAGACACAACGCAAAACCGTAGACGGCCTTCTGGCTGAAAACCTGAGTAGCGCTCAATCTTATTATTATCTGGAGCATGTTGCCGATAACAGTCTTGCCCTTACCAATCGAGATCAATTGTATAGTTACTTGCTAATTGATAACCAAGACAGTTATCAAGTCACCACCAGCCAGATAGCCGCAGCCAATGCTAGTGTGCAACTCTATATTAACCGCTGTATCCAGCAGCCAGAGCATGAAGTTGGGGTAAATTATTCCGCGCTACAACGGTCATTTTTCCAAAACTGGGAGCAATATAATCGCCGCTACAGTAGCTGGGCTGGTATCAGAGAACTAGATTACTATCCGGAAAACTATATTGATCCAACCCAACGGATCGGCCAAACCCAGATGATGAATAAGCTGCTACAAGCAATTAATCAAAGTCAATTAACCAGCGATATCGTTGAACAAGCTTATCATAACTACCTGACGGATTTTGAATTGGTTGCTAACTTAACCATAATCAGTGGCTATCATGATGAATTGAATGTTGAAACAGGTTTTACCTATCTTCTTGGTGCCAGCCAAGAGGCTTCTCCTACTTATTCTTGGCGTAGCCTTAATCATAATATGTTTATCAACCAAGGATTTCCTGCTGATGCCTGGAGTGAATGGCAAGCCATTACCGCCTCAGCCAAACCGTATCGAAATCTTATTCGGCCGATGATCTATAAATCACGCTTATATCTGTTTTGGTTAGAACAGCGGCAAATTAATGTTGAGAAAAAGGATAACGCTAAAAAAGCCAAAGAACCGTCTATTCCCGAATACACTTACGATTTAAAACATTCACATCTATTGTACGATGGTAATTGGAGCACGCCATATACTTACACCACACTCAACATCCGTGATGGACTGCTTCTTCTTTTAGATAAAGACAACCCTGACATCCATGAACAAGTGGGTTTATTTGTTAGTAGCGACCTGACTAAAAAAGATATTTTAGTCATATTGTACCAAAAGCACGAAAAATATGACCAAGCATTTATTCCTGAGGGACAAGCTTGGGAAATTACCCAAGATTTTTCCCTTATCCATGACAACAATGAGCAAACAAATTATTTCCTCAGTCTACAAGTTATTAAACGTGAATTAGACACCACCAGGTATCTCGGTGTGCCCGCACCATTTATCGAACACAATAAAGTTCAAGTTCCTACTAATATTATTACAACTTTTTATTCTATTGCCCCTGCTATACCCAATGGTCTTGCGCCGTTATCACAGGGCTTAAGCCAATTATTGCTAGCAAAAGAAATAATCAATAATCAATATAGTTTAACTGGAACAATTATCCGTATAGAAGCCAAGGGCCAGGACAACCATTACTTAAATACTGGTGATAATGATTTAGATCTCTTCATGGATCATTTACAGCAAATATATCAAACAACCCCTTACGGTCAGGTTTTAGTCAATTATTATAATGTGCCTAATTTTCCAACTAAATTCGTTTTTCTAACCGCAATATTAAAATTGGCAGCCAATAAATACACCGTAGTCACCTATACGAATAACACCTCCTTTTTCGCTAGCTCTATTATGCGTACCTTTAATGGTATAGTTTTGCCAAATAAACAACAGAACTTTGATAACTGGCAAACCGATGTTATTGATGCGCCAGATAATTCTACTCTTGCCGAAATCTATACTCAAGCCAATGGCCAGGTATTTACTGTAGATGGTAATGCTGAACCATCCATGCTTATTCAACGACCGTATAAATACATTTTAGCGCCTAGAGCTATTGTAAACGGACTTGTTGTTCCGATTCAGCCGAAGGAAATCGTTAATGGTGATAGTACTTGGAACATGATATTAGCAAATCAATCATGGAACTTTGATATAAATGAAAACATAACTTCTTCAGCATCAAATATAGAATTAACTATCACGGTCAGAGATCGAGATAATGGCAACTTAGGTTCAGTAACACATGTTATCCCATTAGAAAGAAAAACTGCCGATGATACTCAACCGCTATTACTTAAAACGGCCAGTAATAAAGCACAATATATGGAAGGCGGGTTAAGTTATATTTATCAATCCAACAAGCTGGAAAAGCATAGCGGTATTTATCAAGTCCGCTTAAATACACTATTTGCTAAAGAACTGACTTCTCGCGCTGATCGTGGGCTAGATACTTTATTAAGCCTTGATACCCAATATATGCCTGAGCCTAACCTGCCACGTACCGGTGTGCAAGTAACCTTAACGCTAAAACCTTATAATGAAATTATTCATGGCAGTAACAAAATCTTTAAACTTAGAGAGACTGATATTTGGGTAAGTGGTGATTCATTACTAATTTACACCGGCGAACTGAGTGATCAACCGACTACCGTGACCTGTTTCTTAAATCGTTATAACGATGCCCATGGTAATAAAGATAATCTCTATTTAGAAGCAGAATATCAAAGTGGCAAACAACCGGATATTTTATTTCATAAGATAGATGGTAAGAAAGAATGGCAATTAGACAAAAATTATCATGGTGGTACCTTTCCCGGCTTAGAAAGTATTGATAACGTCGAAAGCTTCTTTGCTAAAATGGACAATACAACTGAACCAATGGACTTTGCTGGTGCTAATGCGCTCTATTTCTGGGAGCTATTCTATTACGGACCAATGCTAGTAATGAAACGCCTGATGCAAGAGCAAAATTTTGCCGATTCAGCCAGCTGGTTAAAATTTATTTTTAGCTCGGCAGGTTATGATCGTGGTCAGCAAAATCAGTACTGGAATACGCGCCCATTGCTGGAAGATACTAGCTGGAATGAAGTGCCTGAGGATATCACCGATCCCGATGCGATTGCGCAAGCCGATCCGATGCATTATAAGTTATCCACTTTGATGAATATGATAGAGCTACTCATCGCCCGCGGTGATCAAGATTATCGTCAGTTAGAGCGGGATACCTTGGCGGAAGCCAAAATGTGGTATGTGCAAGCGCTGGAACTGATGGGTGAAGATGAACCTTCCAGACCAACTAGTTGGCAAAATCCGACGCTAAAAAATGCCGCCCAATTAGAAGAACACGCAATATTTAAACCTGAAAAAAATACCAAGTGGCAAGAGCTACGCTTCACGTTGATACAAAAACTGTACAACTTACGTCATAATCTCACTATCGATGGTAAACCACTCTCCTTACCCTTGTTTGCCACGCCAGCTAATCCAGCCGATCTATTAAGTGCAGCGGTTGCCAATGCGCAAGGAGGTATTCCACTACCAACCGATATTACTTTGGGCTTGTATCGTTTTCCACCAACCCTTGAAAGTGCCAAAGGGGTAGTGACACAACTTACCCAGTACGGTAATACCTTGCTTGCTATTATTGAACGACAAGATGCAGAAAAAATGGCAATGCTATTGCAAACCCAAGGTTTAGCCTTATCAAAGCAAAGCCTGGAAATGCAGAAAACCGCCCAAGACGAATTAAATGAGGAAAAAAAGGCGCTGCAAATTGCCATCACCGCGGCCAAAGAGCGTAAAGATCACTACAAAGCCCTGTATGATCAAAATATGAATACGGGTGAACAAAAAGTTATCGATTTACATATCGCCGCCGATACTTTAATGACGACAACCAAACCAATCTATATGGCCGCCGCGTTAGCTAATCTAGCACCCAATATCTTTGGTTTAGCCGATGGCGGTATGCAATATGGTGCTGTTCCTACTGCAATAGCCTTAGGTATAGAAACTGCAGCCAGTGGTATCTTGACTAGCGCTGATAAAACGACCCAATCAGAGATATACCGTCGTCGCCGTCAAGATTGGCAACAAATGTATCAAACTGCTGACTATGAAGAGCAACAATTGACCGCTCAATTAGCGGCGCTAGAACAACGCCTTACCGCAGCTAATCAACAATATAACTACCTGGCAACCCAGCAAACCAATACCTTAGAGCAATTTAATTTATTGAAAAACAAGTTCACTAATGAAGCCTTGTATAACTGGCTGCGCGGTCGCTTATCCGCCATCTATTTCCAATTCTATGATTTGGTTATTGCTCGCTGTTTACGCGCCCAAAGTTCATTCCAGTGGGAAACACAAAAATCTAGCCAATTTATAAAACCTGGCGCCTGGCAAAGTACTTACGCCGGCTTACTGTGTGGTGAAGCCTTGATGCTCAACTTAGTTACCATGGAAGAAGCTTATCTGAAATGGGAAGCCAGAGCACTCGATGTTGACCGTACCGTTTCTTTGGCTGAATTCTATCAGGATATGCCCGATGGATTTGATCTACGAGAAACCATTCGTAAATTGATTAATGGCGAAAGTAGCGGGCCGGTCGGGAATGGGGATAATAAAGTCAGTCTGGATCAAAATACCTTATCCGCCGCCATCAAAATTGCCGATTTAAAAATACAGGATGACTACCCCAGTGATCTTAACCTGGGTAACGTCCGACGTATCAAACAAATTAGTGTGTCGTTACCTGCGCTAATTGGCCCTTATCAAGATATACAAGCCGTGCTGGAATACACAGGTGCTATAAAACTCAGTAATGGCTGTAAAGCTATCGCTATTTCTCGCGGTACTAATGATAGTGGCCAATTCCAACTGGATTTTAACGACAGTAAGTACCTGCCTTTTGAGGGGATCCCCATCGAAGATCAAGGAGGATTAATTTTACAATTCCCGAATGCGACCGAAAAACAGAAAGCCTTATTAAATAGTCTAACCGATATCATCTTGCATATTCGCTACACCATTCGTTATAACGGTTAATCACTATTTTTTATCGTTTAATTAATTTCGTTAGGCCCTACTTAGGGCCTTATGGGAGTTTAAAAATGTTAGATAATCCAAATAATCAAGATAAATTATCTATTGCGCCTCTTTCGTTACCGAAAGGTGGCGGAAGCTTACAAGGCATGGGCGAAACCGTTGGCACACCAGGCTCTGATGGTATGGTGCATATTACACTACCTTTACCTATTTCCAGCGGTCGCGGTTATGCACCTTCTTTGAACTTAAATTATAACAGTGGCTCTGGTAACAGTGCCTTTGCTATCGGCTGGAATATTGACTTACCCAGCATACGTCGCCAAACCAGTCACGGCCGGCCACTTTATCAGTTAGACGATACCTATATTGGCATAGATAATGAAGTGTTGGTTGTCGCCGTTGATCAAGCCGGCCAACCTATCCGTTATCAAAAAGATAGCTGGCAAAATATAAAACTAGCTGAAAGCTATCAAATTACTCAATATCAATCACGCATTGGCACTGGCTCCGAACGTGTCGAATACTGGCAACCAGTAGCGGCGCAATCCAGTCAAATGCCATTTTGGTTGATCTTCTCACCAGATGGGCAAATCCACTGTTTTGGCAAATCGGCTAATGCCAGAATTTTTGACCCTAAAGAAGAGCAACACATTGCCGTATGGTTACTGGAAGAATCAGTTACACCTAGCGGAGAGCACATTTTTTATCAATATCAAGCGGAAAATGACCAAGCAACTTCTGAGCAAGAACGGCGACAACATCCATTAGCCACTGCTCAGCGATATTTGACGACGGTAAGTTACGGTAACCTACGCCCCTATGCGCCACTCTATAGCTTAACCGACACAATACCGCCACCAACCGATTGGTTATTTTATCTAATATTGGATTATGGCGAGCGGAGTAATCAAACCGATAAAGCGCCTGAATTTCTGCCACAACAAGCCTGGTCTATGCGGCAAGATCCCTTTTCTCGTTATGAATATGGTTTTGATATCCGCACTCGCCGTCTATGCCAACAAATACTCATGTTTCATGACCTGCGACAACTGCAAGGCTTACCTCATGAAAACACACCTCCAACACTGGTTCGTCGTTTACAGTTACACTATGAATCAACAAGCCATTGTTAGCCAGTTAATCCGTTGCCGACAATTGGCCCACGATGAAAATAACCCGCTACTGCTGCCACCGATTGAATTTGATTATCAACCATTTGGCCCACCTCCCGCTAGTGATTGGCAGCCCTTAATCGAATTTAACAGCATGAAAGATCAACAACAGTATTATCTGGTTGATCTGTATGGTGAAGGTACTGCCGGTATTTTGTATGAAGATAATTATGCCTGGTACTATCGTGACCCGATACGTGGCCAACTACAAACCGATGAGATCACTTATTCACCACCACAACAGTTACCTAATATACCCACCCTACTCCACGGTGGCACTTTAATGGATATCAATGGTGATGGACGGCTGGAATGGTTTGTAAGCCAAATCAATATTGCTGGTTATTATGCCCAACATCCAGATAGAAGTTGGAGTGATTATATCCCACTGCTAGCTATTCCTAACGAATTACAAAATAACCAAGCCCAATTTGCCGATATTACTGGCGCTGGTTTAGCGGACATTAGCCTAATTGGCCCGAAAAGCGTGCGTTTTTATGCTAATCAACGGGAAAGTTTTGCTGCGGCAATCAATTGCCCACAAGCCCCATCTGTCGAATTACCGATTATGGGCAAAGATGAGCGCCAATTAGTCGCCTTTAGTGATCTATTAGGTTCAGGCCAGCAACATTTGGTCAGTATTCGCCATAACGAAGTGACCTGCTGGCCTAACCTTGGCCAGGGTTTATTTGGTGACCCGATCCAGCTTAATGGTTTTCAGCAACCACAAGATAGCTTTGATCCAAAACAACTCTATTTAGCCGATCTAGATGGCTCCGGCACAACCGATATTATCTATTTAATGTCCGATCACCTGTTGATTTACCTGAATCAGTCCGGCAATAGCTTCGCCGCACCGGTAACTATACCACTGCCTGACGGTGTGGCTTATGATGATACCTGTCAGTTGTGGATTGCTGATATCCAGGGCTTAGGCGTCGCCAGTTTGATCTTGAGTAAACCGCATATGCAACAACAGCACTGGCGTTATGATTTAGCCAGTCAAAAACCTTACTTGCTTAATCGGCAAAATAATAATTGTGGTACCGATAGCAGTTTTTACTATCGCAGTTCAGTCCAATTCTGGTTAGATGAAAAACAACAAGCAATCGAACAAAATAAAAGCTATGCCAGCCACCTGCCATTCCCCATCCAACTACTCAATAAAATTAATCAGCTTGATGAAATTACCATGAGTTGTTTTAGCCAAAGTGTTAATTATTTTCATGGCATGTATGATGGTATAGAGCGCGAATTCCGTGGATTTGGCCGCGTCGATATTGTCGACTCAACAGAAGACGCAACCGGTAACACCGACCAACGTAGTATGCCGTCACTCTTACGCCAATGGTTTCATACCGGTAATATTAATGACGAAGTGTCTTTTACTAGCGAATACTGGCAAGGGGATAAACAGGCGTTTCCTGCCGGTAAAACCCGCCTCACCCAATACCAGCAAGATCAGGATGTTCCGATCATCTCGCCGGATGAACAGCAAAAATTCTGGGCTTATCGATCATTAAAAGGCAGTCTATTACGTAGTGAACTTTATGGTTTAGATCATGCCGTTGACGCCGAAAATCCTTATAGCGTTAGCTATTACCGTTATCAAGTTAGGCTAATTCCGGCTGTCACAACCGCCAAAACTGGCCTAGCGATGGCACCAATGTCTTTGGAGCAATGGGATTACAATTATGAACGTATTGCAGAAGACCCCCTCTATGGCCAAAACGTTAATCTTGCTTTTGATGACAACGGCACCTTAATTCATAATGTTGCCATCAATTATCCTCGTCGGCCAAACAGTACAATACCGCCTTCGCTCTGGTTACCAGAGGGTGCCTTTGAGCAGAGTTATGATCCGCAACAACAACTATTACGCATAAGCGAAAATCAAATCCGCTATCACAATTTAAAAACCCAAGAACAGTGGCGGTTAAATATTGCTGATGCGCAACGAACAGATATGATTACCTTGCCGGCCAGCGATGTGCCAACTGAAGGATTTTCGCTAGAATCACTATTAAATCCCGATGGTATATTGAGTGAAAATACACCGCGAGAGTATGCCGGACAAAGTAAAATATACTACCTTGCTGGCGGGGAAAATAAACTAATATCGGTTCCCACTCTCCAAGCCTTGGTCGCCTTTACTGAACAAGCCGAGTTTGATCAACTGAGTTTGGTGGCATTTGAACCGGTACTCACTGAGGCACAAATTGAAGAATATTTAACCAATGCCGGTTATATCAAAACTGAATACTTGTTCCCTCGTCCGGGGGAAGAAAATAAAAGTATTTGGGTAACCCGACTTAACTATAGTGAATATTATAGCGCAAAGGGATTCTATTACCCTTATCGTCAGCGACATTCATTACTAACCGGCGCAACCGATTATCAATGGGATACCTATTACTGTGTGATAGTAAGTACGACTGATGCTGCCGGCTACTTTACATATGCGGATTATGATTACCGTTTTCTGACACCTTATCAGATTATAGATATTAACGATAATATCAGTTATGCCAATTTTGATGCCTTTGGACGCGTCTCTTCCAGTCGAATTTGGGGCACTGAAGAAGGACAGCCGGCGGGATTTCCGTTACCTGATGTTGTTCCTTTTACTCCACCTGACTCGATTGATGCCGCATTGACTATGCCATCACCACAACCTGTCGCCCAATTTTACTTTTATGCACCAGAAGCATGGATGAAACCGGCAACAAAAGAGATTGTCTCAATAGTGGCAAACTCCTCCTATGACTATAAGCAAGTTATTGATGAAAAAGATAATATTAATGTTATTGGTTATCAACGCTGGTTACGGAATAACAAAACGTCGGTAGATAACACTCAGTTTGCAAATGATACTGAAAGGCAACCTCCCTATATTTTAACTGTCACCACTGATCGTTATTATCCTGATGTTCAACAGCAGCAACGCCAACAAATTAACTTTATTGATGGCGCCGGCCGCTCGCTACAAACAGCACTAAGGGTTCCCGCGGGTGATGCTTACATCGTCACAAAAGCTGGCAATTTAGCCAAAAATAAACGTGGTACAGCAAAACAAGCGCCTACCAGCACCCGATGGGCAGTTACTGGTCGGGTAGAATATGATAATAAGGGGTTAGTTGTTCGCCAATATCAACCTTTTTTTAGCAATAGCTGGCATTATATTATTGATGATAGCGGCCGTGATGACTACTATGCTGATACCCACTATTACGATCCGTTAGGGCGGGAAATACGAACGGTTACCGCTAAAGGCTATGAGCGACGCCAACAATATTATCCCTGGTTGACTGTCAGTGAAGATGAAAATGATACTGCAGCAGATTTAACAAATTAGTCATTTTTTCAAACCAATAGCATATTATCTAAAATAAAAAAGATAATATGCTATCACTTACCTGGTAATACGATATTCATGGATAAGATAGCACTTTGGCGCCAGTGGGCGCGAATTCCCCAGCAGACGGTTTACTATCATTGGTAGCGTGGCAATAACATTCATGGTCAGGATAGTTATAAAACAGATTTTTAATTTTCCTAACCCTAAACGCCATTTTTATTACTTTTAACAGACCCGACTGTTAATTTTTATTCTGCATCAAATATAATACACGACCAAAACTAACCGAACGACTACCAATTTTTTGCATTCCATCTTCTGGAAGATAACTAAATTTTACGTAGAGTATATCACCATCAGATTTTTCTTTACTATTTAACGAATTTGTAATGCTGTAAAGTTCTTTTAGATCCGCAGGAATACCCGCTGCATCGGTAATAACTGTCCCGGCAGGTACAAATTTAAGCACCTGCTCAAGGGTTTGAACTAAAAAATCCTGCAACGGGAAAAGTCCACTAAAACGTTTGCGCGGTATGTAGCTTGTGATACCCATGTATATTTCAGGGATTTCCTGTAGATGGTTTTCGATGCCACAGGTTTCATTTTTTTTCAGATATTCAAAAATCTCCACAGTTGAGCCGATGAGTACCAGCGGCTTAACGCCAGCACCTTTTTCTGAAAAAAGAAATTCGTTATTGCTACTTTTAACCGCCTTTTGCAAAGTTCCTCGGTCCTGAATAACGGAGAAAAATTTACCTTCTTTGACAACCGGTGCAGGTTCACGCCACATATTTATATCACTGGCTTGCACAGTACTGCTAATTGCTGTCGCAGCCAGCATCATTACAGCAGTCATTTTATTTTTCATAGGACAACTTCCTTGTTGTTTACCATAGTATCTGTATGGCAATACTATCACCAATATGAACAAAAAATAACCTTGACGTGACTAAAATATAATCCGAATATGATCAATAAAAACCGATTGCAAAAAATTTGCCTCCTGGCAGCAGAATATGGTGTCTGAGTGTCTTGTCTGTTTTAGCGACTATGGCGTCATGATTTACTAGCATATGGAAAAGAAAACATAAAAATTTCTTGCCAAATAATATTACAATATATTGTCAATAAAAATTGATAGATTACTGCTAATTAAAACTTATTTTTATTGTTCTATATCATGATGTAAAAGTTGCTAACTAATCGCTAATCAACCTTCTGGCATAACTTAGTCTTTTGCAACTCATTGTTATTGCGCGCTAACCAAAGTGACACGGCTTTTAGCGAGTCGGGCGTAAATTCATGACTGCGGGCATGAATTTCTTCTGATGTTAACCAAAAAACCGATTCCACTTCCGTTTCCTGTAAAGCAAAAGGGCCATGACTAACACAACTAAATAAGCCGCCCCATACCCGACATTTAGGGGTTTCATAATAAAAAAGTCCATGCTCAGCGAAAGGTACGTCGGCAATTCCCAACTCTTCTTCTGCTTCTCGGCGTGCAGCAGCCAACATACTTTCACCTTGGTTTACCACCCCACCAGCGGTGGCGTCCAGTAAACCAGGGTAAATATCTTTTATCTCAGTACGACGTTGAACTAAAATTTTGCCCATACCATCATGTACAATAATATACGCCGCTCGATGACGTAAATTCTCCGCTCTCATCTGCTGGCGTGTTGCCTGGGCAATGACTTTATTTTTATCGTCAACAATATCAATCCATTCTGCATCAACTACTTCGCTTATTACTTGCCCCATCTTAAAACCTTTCTCATTATTAAGCGGTCATCAATCTATTTACTTGAGTCTAAACTCAGTAACATTTTGATGCAAACCAAGTCTCAAACTTAAATAGCCATCTGCGCACTTTCCGCACTACATTTTTTAACTACAGCCTAAATAATCATAGTCTGTTATTAGCAGATACAAAAGCCCTTACCGTTACCGTCGATGATAGATGAAATAAACAAATAGGCATAAAATCACATCTATAAATTTTATAACCGTAATAAAATGATAATAAGCGCTAATTTAGTAAAATATAAAAAAAAATAGACTCCTTTTAGCCGCTAAATAAACGACAAAAAATGACTGAAATATATTATCTATTTCAATATTAATTACTTTTATCTATAATCAGAGTTATTTTTATAAATAATAAACAATATCAACAATAATTAATAAAATATTGTTTGAATATATCGATACTATCTCTTTAATTTCATTGTTTATATACTAACAATTTGTAAAATAACAGGTTGTTTTTACAATTAGTTTATTCATGAATATAAATCTCTTTTCATGAAAAATTAAAATAAATAAACTTGTATAATATGATTTTAAACATTGATTTAATAGTTTCATAAGATATATGAATAAACTATTATTAGAAAACTTACTATTTAATTTGTATTAGTTTTAATTAACCAATAAACTAACTAAAAATTAATATTAGCCACACAAATATTATTAATTAACCAATTTTGGCTAAGTTTTTATAAAATAATAAATTGGCAATCATTTTTCTGGCCAGTTTATTGATTATAACCTCAGTCTAATTATCTGCTGTTTCTTTAAATATCAATGCTATAGTTACTTATAACGTAAATGAAAACCACGGAGTGATAATGCGGATTTTTATTACTGGTAGTACAGGTTTAATTGGCTCGCGTTTGGTACAAAAACTTGTGATGCATTCACATGCCATCACCGTCTTGAGCCGATCATGTCAAAAAGTATACACCCTATTTGGTCGACATGTTGATTGCCTGACAAACTTAAATGAAATTGATAACCTTGATGGCTTTGATGCCATTATTAATCTTGCCGGTGAGCCAATTGCAAATAAACCTTGGACTAAAGAACAAAAAATAATTCTGTGTGAAAGCCGCTGGAAAATGACCGAACGCTTAAGCCAACTGATTAAGGCTAGCAAAAAACCAGCAAAAACATTTATTTCTGGCTCAGCGGTTGGCTTTTATGGTGATCAGGGACAAACCGTTGTTACTGAATCTGATATACCTCATGCCGAATTCACTAACCAGCTATGCCAAAAATGGGAATCCTTGGCATTACAAGCCGAAAGTGATAAAACACGTGTTTGTTTGCTACGAACCGGAGTCGTACTGGCAAAAGAGGGCGGTGTACTGAAGAAGTTGTTACCAATATTTAAAGCCGGGTTAGGCGGGCCAATAGGCAAAGGCAAACAATATATTCCCTGGATCCATTTTGATGACGTGATCAATGCTATCTTTTACCTACTTGAGACGCCAACATTATCTGGCGCGTTTAATATTACATCGCCTTATCCCGTTCATAATGATCAGTTCAGTGCCATCCTGGCTGAAGTTCTTAATCGCCCAGCACTGATTAGAACGCCAGAATTTGTTATTAAATCGATTATGGGAGAATCCGCTGCATTAATGTTAGGTGGACAGCAAGCTATTCCAAAGCGGCTTGAAGAAGCTGGATTTAAATTTCACTATGTTGACCTAAAAGAAGCGCTAGAATCATTACTACTAACTTCATCCGAAGAGACAATTACTTAACATTCTGCCAGCGAGTAAACAAAGTTTGGGGTAAAGTGATACCATACTGATCTAATACACGATTGACAGTTTGATCGACAATATCCTGTATTGTTTGGGGCTGATGATAAAAAGCTGGCATCGGTGGAAAAATTATCGCACCAATCTCTATAACATTCATCATTAATCTCAAATGGCCTAGATGTAAAGGTGTTTCTCTGACACCCAAAATCAATTTACGCTTCTCTTTCAAAATCACATCAGCCGCGCGCGCAATTAAGGTATCGTTGTAACTATTAGCAATACCAGATAAGGTTTTTATTGAGCACGGCATAATAATCATACCGGAAGTAATAAATGAACCTGAAGAAATGGCCGCAGCAATATCCCTATTATCATAAACAACATCAGCCATTGCTTGAACATCACGTAGACTATAAGTGGTTTCCAATGCTAACGTCTGCTTGGCGGCTGCGCTAACAATTAAATGGGTTTCAACGTCAGCAACAGAACGTAAAACTTCAAGTAATCGAATACCATAAATCGCACCACTGGCGCCTGTGAGTCCGATAATTATTCTCTGCATCATTTTTGCTCAATAATAACGATAAAATAGACTTCACTACTGTAGGCTTAACGATATCCGATGAAGTCTAAATTCAAAATATAACAACAAATTAGCCTTCATTGTAAATTTCTAAATTTTCAATTTCATTATGTTCTTTTAATTGATCATCCTTACGGAGATTTTCCAGATAGTCCAGATAAGTTTGATCAATATCTTTCGTGACATAAATACCATTAAAGACCGAACTTTCGAAAGTGGAAATATCTGGATTTTCCTCTCTAACAGCGGCAATTAAATCAGAAAGATCCTGGAAAATTAAATCATCGGCACCAATAAGTTGACGAATTTCATCCACTTCACGCCCATGGGCAATCAACTCATTAGCCGACGGCATATCAATGCCATACACATTGGGGAAACGAACTTCTGGTGATGCCGAAGCAAAATAGACCTTTTTAGCTCCTGCTTCGCGCGCTAACTCAACAATCTGTTCAGAAGTGGTTCCGCGCACAATAGAATCATCCACTAATAAAACATTTTTATCGCGGAATTCGGCTCGATTAACATTCAGCTTACGACGTACCGACTTACGTCGCTCTTGCTGCCCCGGCATGATAAAAGTGCGCCCCACATAACGATTTTTAACAAATCCTTGGCGATAAGGTTTACCCAAAATATAGGCGATTTCTAGCGCGCTATCACAAGAAGTTTCAGGGATGGGGATCACAACATCAATATCCAAATCCTGCCATTGGCGAGCAATTTTGGCACCCAATTTTTGCCCCATCCGCAAACGAGCTTTATTAACCGATATTTTATCAATAAAAGAATCGGGTCTGGCTAAATAGACAAACTCAAATAGACAAGGGGTTAGCTGTGGATTTTCTGCACATTGACGGGAAAAAAGTTGCCCCTGTTCAGTAATATAAATTGCTTCCCCTGGTGCTACATCACGCAAAAATTCAAAACCAAGGGTATCTAAAGCGACACTTTCCGAAGCAACCATATACTCATTTTGGCCGCCTTCCAATGTGCGCTTACCAAGCACCAAAGGGCGAATACCAAACGGGTCACGAAACGCCACTAAACCATGACCAATAATCATCGCAACACAAGCATAAGCACCGCGAACTTTGTTATGCATTGCACCAATAGCAGTAAAAATATTTTCTGCTGTCAGGGGAAAATGAGCAAATTGATCCAGTTCATGAGCCAGGACATTGAGTAGGATTTCTGAATCAGAAGAAGTATTTACATGACGACGGGCCGTTTCAAATAGCGTTTTTCTTAATTCATGTGCATTAGTCAAATTACCATTATGGGTTAATGTAATGCCAAAAGGTGAATTAACATAAAAAGGTTGTGCTTCGGAAGCGCTGGAGCTACCGGCGGTTGGGTAACGCACATGGCCAATCCCCATTTTGCCCCGCAAACGTAGCATATGGCGAGCAGCAAACACATCTTTTACTAAGCCATTTGATTTACGTAGACGAAATTGCTTATTTTCATCAATCGTCGCAATACCTGCAGCATCTTGCCCACGATGCTGAAGCACTGTTAGCGCATCATAAATTGATTGGTTAACTGGTGTGAAACCAGCAATACCGACAATACCGCACATCTACTTTTTCCTCATCAGCCAAGCGGAGTAATACTTTCCGGTAAAAAACTTGATGCATTTTTTAAATAATCAAAAAACCATCTAATAATATGACTAAATTGGGGTATCAATTCAGAACGTTGCCAATCTTCACTTTTTGGCAGGGGTGTAAAAGTATCTAGAAAAAACAAAATTGCCGACACAATTAATATACCGCGCAATACGCCAAAACAGACGCCTAACACACGATCTGTACCTGATAATCCAGTTCTCTCAACTAACGAACTAATCACATAATTGACTACAGCACCTACAATTAACGTTGCGATAAATAAGATCGCAATGGCAATACCATTTCTGATCAGCGGATCGTCAAAACGAGTCAGATAAGTCGCCAGATAAGAATAGAATTGGCTAGCAACAAAAAAAGCACAACCCCAGGTAATCAGAGACAAAGCTTCTCGTACAAAACCACGAATTAAACTAACTAAAGCAGAAAAACCAATAATGGCAATAATAGCGTAATCAATCCAAACCATAATTTTAATCCAAAAATTAAACATTCAGCATGGTCGAACGCATTCTAGCAGAAAACGAAAACGTTTGCGTTAGATATTTTGCTGAAAAGCCGCAAAAAGTTGCGGCGAAAAGATAAATCATCATCGCCGCGTAAATAATTAATATAATCGATTAGTATTAATATGTTTTGTCTATTAGTACATACCCACTTTAAGGTTTATAACTGCGTATTTGACCTTGTAAGCCGGTTAAATCTTTCAATTCCGGCAAACTGGACTGCAATTTTTCTCTCGACGCATTCGGGCCAATAAAAATTCGTGTCAATTGACCATTAACCGGTATTGTGGGTTCAGTGTAGACCTGATAGCCAGATAAACGTAATCTGGCAATAATCTCTTCCACTTTTGCTGCATTTTTCAATACGCCCAATTGAATGACATAAGCCCGTCCCTGTGGCGCTTGGGTTTTCTCATTCGATTTAGTATTTTGTTCTGGCTCCAACGCTGATTTTTCAACTTTGGCTGCGGCTTTTGATTTTGTTTGTTGTTGAGTGGACTGGCTATCTGCTATTTTGGCTTTTGAATCAGAAATGGCTGCAGAAATCATTGCTTGTGCAGCGCTTTCTGAAGGTGTCACTAGTGGTTTAGGATTAATTGGCGCAATAGGTTCAATTTCATATTCATCGCTGGCTTTAGGCACCAAAGGGATCGCTGCAAATTCAGTCTCATTATATTTCTTATTACCATCCAATAATACCGGTAATATAATAACGCCAACTGCAACAATAACAATCGTTCCCACCAAACGGTTTTGAAACTTACTGGCCACTTAAGCTTTCCTCTTTTGTTTGCAGTTCCATAACTTCAGCGACAGTATGAAACGAGCCACAAACCACTACAATATCCTGTTCGTTAGCTGCCGCCATGGCCTGCAACCAGGCATCTTTAACCGTATCAAATTGGTAAGGTGAATCAACATATTGTGCTAATTGTTCAGCACCAGCGCCGCGTATGACACTTAATGAAGCGAGATACCATTTATCAACTTGAGGAGCCAGATAAGATAAAGTACTTTTTATATCTTTATCGGCTAACATAGCAACAACAGCATGGACTTTAGTATTTTCCTGTTTGGGCAAGCCAGAGAGTCTATCAGCTAAATAAGCCGCCGCATGAGGATTATGGGCAACATCTAAAATTACACAAGGTTGCTGGCTAATAATTTGAAAACGGCCTGGTAATTTTGCCTTGATTAATCCCCGGTGAATAGCCTGCAATGATATGGCCTGACTAATGGCATCACCCTCTTTGATTAAACAATCAATAATTGCCAATGCTGTGGCAGCATTGGCCAATGGGACATTTGGCAAAGGTAACTGCTTAAAATTGTGCTCAAGAGATTGCCAATCCCAATGATCATTTTGTGGCGCAAATTGCCAATCTACCCCACAACGAAATAACTTTGCGCCAACGGCTTGCGCTACCTCATTAATCGACTTTGGCATATCCGGCTCACCCACAACCGCATAGCGCCCTGAACGAAAAATTCCGGCTTTTTCATAGCCAATCTGTTCACGATCACTACCCAGCCAATCAATGTGATCCAGTGCAATACTGGTGATCGCAGCAATATTCGCATCCACAATATTGGTTGCATCTAACCGGCCACCCAATCCGACTTCTAAAATAACCACATCAAGTTTAGCTTGTTTAAATAATTGCAACGCAGCTAAGGTGCCATATTCAAAATAGGTCAGCGTAGTTGTGCCGCGTTTAGATTCAATATCAGCAAAAACACGGCAAAACTCCTCTTCAGGCAACGTCTCACCTTGGATCCTGACACGCTCTGTATAATCTAACAGGTGTGGAGAGCTATAAACGCCGACTTTTAATCCGGCTTCAATTAAAATAGATTCCAGTGTATGGCAAGTGGTTCCTTTACCATTTGTTCCAGCAACCGTAACCACTTTCGGTGCAGGATGCAAAAGATCCAATTGCCGAGCAACGATACCAACTCGCTCCAACCCCATATCGATAATTTTACTATGCTGATTGGTTAAATAAGTTAACCAGCTGGCTAAAGAAGAAGACGCCTCTGGTATCATCAAGGGATCAGATATATTGTCATTTTTGATCGGATTTGTTATCAATTTCGGGTTTCTCACGATAGGGTGGCTCCAGATCATCGTCAACTAAGGTAATAACATCGATTTGACTTTCGTCTTGAACGGTTTGATGAGTTAACATAGCCAGTAATTCAGCTAATTTATCCCGCATTTCAGGCCGTCTGACAATCATATCAATCGCGCCTTTTTCAATCAGAAATTCACTACGTTGAAAACCAGCTGGCAATTTTTCACGTACTGTTTGCTCAATAACTCGAGGCCCTGCAAAGCCAATTAGCGCTTTCGGTTCGGCAACATTAATATCCCCTAACATGGCTAAACTTGCTGATACTCCACCCATGGTTGGATCGGTAAGTACTGAAATATAGGGAAGCCCTCGCTCCTGCATCTTCGCCAGTGCTGCACTAGTCTTTGCCATTTGCATCAACGACATTAATGCTTCTTGCATACGAGCACCACCACTGGCAGAAAAACAAACCAGTGGACAATTATCTTCCAGTGCTTGCTCAACCGCACGTACAAAACGTGCACCAACAACCGACGCCATTGAGCCACCCATAAAAGCAAATTCAAAAGCTGCCGCGATAACCGGCATACCTTTAAGCGTGCCTTTCATCACAATTAAAGCATCTTTTTCATGTGTCGCTTTTTGTGCCGCTGATATGCGATCTTTGTATTTCTTTGAATCCCGAAATTTCAAAATATCTTTCGGTTCTAATTCACTACCTAATTCTGCCGTGGTTCCTTCATCAAGAAAAGAAGCCAGACGTTGACGGGCCGAAATACGCATATGATGATCACATTTTGGACATACGGCTAAATTACTTTCTAATTCAGCACGATAGAGCACTTGCCCGCAGCTATCACATTTTGTCCAGACCCCTTCTGGGATACTCGCTTTACGGGTCTGGGTAATATTGCTTTTATTAAGAATCTTTTCAATCCAGCTCATTAATAGACCTTTCTGTCTGAAATTACATTATCAGTCTCATTATTATGTTAATCATTAAACCACAATGCCAAAGCATAGTGGATAAAAAACTGATCAAACCTGCTAATGACTATCTATTCTTTTGGTTTAACAACCTGTTTTTCCTTAATTGATGCTCGACGATAGCGCCAAATCTCAATAATACCCGGCAGAATAGAAATTAAAATAATTGCCACAATTAATAATTTTAAATTCTGCTGAACAATTGGCAAATCGCCAAAAAAGTAACCCGCATAAGTAAATAATAGAACCCATAATAAAGCCCCGGCCACATTATAAAAAGCAAAATGCCGATACGACATTTTTCCCATCCCTGCGACAAATGGAGCAAACGTTCTAATAATAGGTATAAATCTAGCTAAAATAATCGCTTTACCGCCATGTTTTTCATAAGATTGATGCGTTTTTTCCAAATAGACCCGGCGAAAAATTTTTGAATTGGGATTACGAAATAGACGCTCGCCGAATAAGCGACCAATAGTATAATTAACCGCATCACCAATAATCGCAGCAATAATTATTAATACTACCATTAAATGAACGTTTAGATCATTACTCTCCAATGCCGTTAATGCCCCAGCCACAAATAATAGTGAGTCACCCGGTAAAAAAGGCGTAACAATGAGTCCAGTTTCACAAAATACTATCAAAAATAAAATGGCATATAGCCAAATGCCATACTTAGCAACTAATTCAGCTAAATGAAGATCGATGTGTATAATAAAATCAATAATAAAAGTAATAAATTCCATAAAAAATCCAATAGTTGGCAACTTTAACACTGCCTATTTAAACGCAAAATTAAATTCATTATTCTGGTAAAAAAAGTGGTCCTACGGTCGTTTTAGGTAATTTATATTTTGACGGATAATCGACAGCAACTAAATAAAGCCCTTCTGCTTTTGCAGTTGCCGCCGCTTTAGTTCTATCTTTCAATACTAAAAGCTCGGCTATCCAGCTAATATCCTGCTCACCGCAGCCTATCACCAGCAAACTACCAACAATATTGCGTACCATATGATGAACAAAGGCATTGGCTTTGATATCAACCACAATATAGTCACCATAACGGTTGACATGAACATGCTTTATATTACGCCAAGGCGATTTAGATTGACACTGAATAGCTCTAAATGAAGTAAAATCCTGCTCACCAACCAAGGCCTGAGCAGCAATATGCATTCTTTCAGCATCTAGAGGTGCATGATAGTGAGTGACGCCTGCGGCTAATATCGCTGGTCGGTATCGGTGATTAAAAATAATATAACGATATCGACGCGCGGTGGCACTAAAACGAGCATGAAAATCCGGTTCAACAACTTTGCTCCAACGTACGGCAATGTCAGCAGGTAAATGGCTATTAACACCCATTGTCCAGGCAGAGTCTTTACGTATCACAGAAGTTTCAAAATGGATCACTTGGCCTGTTGCATGCACCCCCGCATCAGTGCGTCCAGCGCAACAGACTTGGATGGACTCATTCGCAACCTTAGTAAGCGCAAACTCCAAACAAGCTTGGATACTTTTTACCTGTTGTTGTCGCTGCCAACCATAATAATGGCTACCATCATACTCAATGCCTAAGGCAATTTTAGTCATCGGCAAAGAAGGTTGCTTTTCCAACATTAATAATATTGCTCCTGCACTAATTGCTCCGCAGTTTCTATTAACATTCGAGCACCGCCAAACCGGGTATTATCGGCTACCGACCAAAACTGTAATATCTCAGGTGCGCCATAATCATTACGCATACAACCGATACTTAATTGATCACTACCTGAAGCATCGGTTACCTGAGTTGGAAAGTTATCTTCGCCAACTAACTGAATATCATCAAATTGAGCAATTTCTTGCCAGGCTTCTTGCACGGTCATTGGACGTAATGTTTCCACATGAACCACTTGTGCATTACCATAAAAAACCGGCGCTTGTATGCAACTGACAACTATCGATAATCCATCATTCTGTAAAATTTTACGCACTTGATCAACTAAACAGCGCTCTTGTGGGACAGAACCTTCAATATCACTTAGTAAGGGTAATAGATTAAATGCTAACTGTTTAGCAAAACGGTCATTATTAACGGGTAAACCGTTTAATAATCGGGCACTTTGACCGGCCAATTCATCCACTGCACTTTTACCATGCACTGAAACTGAACATAAATTGGTTAAGATTAAACGTTGAATACCGGCAACATTGATTAGCGGTTTAATGGCGACTAACAATTGACTGACATAACTATCAGCAATGGCAACAATATTACGGTTACGATAATCAGCCAGCACATGAGGATTAACATTAGGTACGACTAATGGAATATCCGGTTCTAGCGCAAATAAACCACTACTATCAATGACTATACAACCCTCTTGTGCCGCCTGCTCTGCATAACGCGCAGATGCTGCTGTACCGGCAACAAAAAAAGCGATTTGTGCCTGTGTCCAATCAAATAACTGTGCATCCATGACAGAGTGTTGTTTTCCATTAAAACGGATACTTTCTCCGACAATATTTTCACTAGCTAATAGAAATAACTCACCAACAGGGAACTGGCGCTCTTGTAATAAACTCAATACGGCTTCACCGACCGCGCCGGTAACGCCTAATAGTGCAATACTCCAACCTTCTGTCATGTTGGTTTTCTCCAATCTTCTGTGCATTTCGCTCAAATTAATTTACTATTGAAACCCAGCATTTTTAATATGTTAGCGGCATCGACATTATCACAACTGACCTTTAGCGATGACCATTCACGGCGTTCTGGATAATATTTGCGTAAATGATCAAATTCGCCAACAAGATGAGCAACTTTTCTTAATGGCGCATCATCACGACGAACATCATAAACTAAATGTACTAAACGTTTTAAATTTGCCTGGGTTAATTCACCGCGAAAGGTAATCTCATTAAACTCTGCAATAGGTAATAAATCAGCTAGTTTAATTTGCGCCTCTTGGCCTAAAAACTGGCTAAATGCGGCAAAAATCTGAGTAGTACCACGCGCTTTACCTTCTAGAGAATAACCGGCAATATGTGGCGTGCCAATGCGAGTTTTAGCTAACAAAGGTAAGGAAAGAGAGGGCTCATGTTCCCAAACATCCAATATCACGTCGATTTTCTTACCATTTTCTAAGGCTTTTAATAATGCTTGATTATCAACAACAGCCCCGCGGCTAGTATTTAGCAAAATACGTCCCGCCGGCATGGCAGCTAGCAACTCTTCATTTAATAAATGATAAGATGAATAGCGGCCAGATCTATTTAAAGGGGTATGAAAAGTTAAGATATCCGCCTGACTAACTAGTTTTTCTAGTGACCAAAATTGTTCGCTATTAACAGCTGCCTCTGCCCGAGGCGGATCACAAAGTAATGTATTCACGCCCCAAGCCTTTAAACGTGCATTAAGACGACTGCCAACATTGCCAACTCCAACAATACCGACTGTTTTTTCTCGCAAATCAAAACCATCACGTTCAGCCAGTAACAACAAAGCGGAAAAAACATACTCTACCACCGCGATCGCATTACAACCCGGTGCAGCAGAAAAAGCGATACCCGCTTGCGCTAACCATTGCCTATCAACATGATCAAATCCGGCTGTTGCAGTACCAACAAACTTTACCTTACTCTCTTTAAGTAATACTTCATTGACTTGAGTAACAGAACGCACCATTAAAGCATCTGCTGTTGCTAGCTGTGACGATGAGATTGATCGCCCAGAAACTGCCTTAACTTCACCTAATGTTGCAAACAATTGAGTTGCGTAAGGCATATTTTCATCAACCAATATTTTCACTTATCTAATGCCCAATTATCTTTATTAAAATTAACCCATCGCTTTTTACTATTCGATTAGGTAGCAAGATGCTATTTTGCCATGTTAATGATATAAATCCTAACAACTGGTTTGCTCAGCGTCACTTTTTTGGCGAAAGCGTTCTGGTGTTGTGCCTGAAATCTGTTGAAACATGGTAATAAATGCTGATGCAGAACTATAACCGACATCAAAAGCCACTTGTTGAACAGTCTGTCCTTGCTCCAATTTCATTATGGCATGTAAAAAACGTAACCGCTGGCGCCACTCACTAAATGACATCCCCAGTTCCTGCTGACAACGACGTGACAAGGTACGTTCTGAGGTATAAACCCGCTTGGCCCATATCGCTAAAGCGGTATTATCTGCTGGATTTTGTTGTAATTGCGCTAAAATAGGCGCTAAAAATTTATCTTTACTGGCGGGTAAATAGGTCTTTTGAATAGGTGAACGTTTTAATTGATCAATCAATACATTAGCTAAGCGAATATCTTCTGCGCTTGTTGGTTGGGTTATGTTACGCGCATAAAAATCTAATAATATGGTATGAAAAATAGGTGTTTGACGAATAATACAGGTTTTTTTACATAAAACATGACTAACTGTTTGACAAATATCTAATATATTAAACTTAACACTTTTTTTGTTGTAAGTGGCATGTTCAACACCGCATGGGATCCAGATACAAAATTCCGGGGGCGCAATATAATGCTGCGTAGCCACTTGCATCTCTATCACACCTTTCACTACATAAATTAATTGGCCAAAGCTATGGCGATGTAATTGACACTCAGTATCACCTAACCATTCATTATTCCGAAAAACTATAAATTTTGGCTCAATAATATTAGGCTCAAGTCTATGTCTAATTTTTTTCATCACAGTAATGTTGACAAAAAGGGTGGATCAATTGGCTGATTATAAATATATATAATAAAATAGACAATGTTAAAATAGCATAATAGTTATCAGAAGGTAAATATGACTCAATAATGAAAAATTTTCTTTTTCCCCTGCTCGCGGTTTTATTATGGTCAATTAATGCGGTGGTAAGTAAAGCCGCGGCAAATGTTATTGATCCTGCCGCTATTTCCTTTTATCGCTGGTTATTGGCCTTTTTAGTACTCACCCCTTTTATGATTAAAGGGATAGTTAAAAATCGCACAATAATAAGACAATATGGCGGCAAACTGTTTATATTAGGCGCCCTTGGCATGGTTCTTTACCAAAGTTTGGCTTATTATGCTGCTCATACGGTTAGTGCCACCTTTATGGGAGTATTAAATTCAGTTATTCCTTTGTTAACGGTGATACTCAGCATTTTTGTGCTACGTACTATTCCTACTATTGGTATAGTGATCGGTAGCCTTTTATCCTTACTGGGGCTTATCTGGCTTGTTAGTCAAGGTGAACCAATGATATTTTTTAGCCAGGGAATTAATCGAGGGCAATTACTGATGTTTATTGCTGCTCTTTCTTATTCACTCTATGGGGTATTAACCAAGCATTGGGCGATCCCATTACCCAATTGGCAATCACTTTACATCCAAATTAGTTTTGCTTTGATACTATTATTGCCTAACTTTTTACTGGCTAAATCAGTAGAGATTACCTCGGCAAATATTAATTTGATCTTATTTGCCGGAATTGCCGCTTCGCTGATTGCACCCTATTTATGGATCCAAGGAGTGTTTCGACTTGGCGCTAATACAACCTCAATATTTATGAATTTAGCACCGGTATTTACGGCCATTATCGCTGTTTTATTTTTAAAAGAAAAAATGCACAGCTACCATTTAATTGGTGGTGGGGGTGTGTTACTCGGTGTTATTTTAGCGCAGCAATTAAGCACTCCATTAACACAACTTTTTAATCACCACCAATCTAACGCTAATAAAAAAGAATAATAACTTATTTAATCAATTGATTATATTGTAAATAACAAAAAACCTACTGATAAATTATCAGTAGGTAATTGTTTTTTATAGTAAAATACTTATGAATGATATTTACTCATTACCAACGAGGCATTAGTTCCACCAAACCCAAAACTATTTGACATTACCGTATTTAATTTCTGCTCAGTGGCCTGCGTAATAATATTCATTGCTTGCGCTTTTTCATCTAAATTATCAATATTAATGCTTGGGGCAATAAATCCATGCTCTAACATTAACAAACTATAAATAGCTTCATGAACCCCTGCTGCCCCCAGAGAATGGCCGGTCATTGCTTTAGTCGCTGAAATCGCTGGCGTATTGCTACCAAACACTTCAGTAATTGCTTCTAATTCTTTGGTATCGCCAACTGGCGTTGAAGTGCCATGAGTATTGATATAATCAACCTGTTTAACATCTGCCAATGCCATTTTCATACATCTCACAGCTCCTTCACCGGAAGGGGCAACCATATCATAACCGTCTGAGGTTGCACCATAACCGACAATTTCAGCATAAATATGTGCGCCACGCGCCAAAGCATGCTCTAATTCTTCTACCACAACAATACCTCCACCGCCAGCAATTACAAAACCATCCCGATCCTGGTCATAGGTGCGTGAAGCTTTTTCTGGAGTTGCATTATATTTAGTCGATAATGCCCCCATTGCGTCAAATTCACAGGTTAATTCCCAACTTAACTCTTCACCACCACCAGCGAAAATAACATCCTGTTTACCTAATTGGATCAACTCAACAGCATGGCCAATGCAATGGGCGGAAGTTGAGCAGGCAGAGCTGATAGAATAATTAACGCCCTTAATTTTAAACGGCGTGGCTAAACAAGCTGAAACACCTGAAGCCATTGCTTTGGTGACCATATAGGGACCAACACCGCGTAATCCCTTTGCCCGCATACCATCAGAGCCAGCCAATTGATTACGCGGTGAGCCACCACCAGAGCCAACCACTAAACCGGTACGAATATTTGAGATCTGCGCCTGCGTCAATTTAGCGTCCGAAATAGCCTCTTCCATCGACAAGTAAGCATATATAGAACAATCACTCATAAAACGAAGAATTTTACGGTCAATTTTTTGTTTAATATACTCTTCCGTTAGTTGAATATTACCCCAGACATGGCTGCGTAACCCCATTTTTTCAAATTCTTCTGAAAACCTGATGCCAGAACGACCCGTTTTCAGAGAAGCCAGTACCTCTTGCTGGTTATTACCTATGCTGGAGACAATGCCCAGACCAGTGATGACTGCACGCTTCATTGATTGTATTACCTCATAGTCGAAATTCATTTACTGGGAGTTTAGCCTGTTACTTTAGCTTACACTTGTAAGCTGAACAAGTCCGATCAGGTAAAAATTTGCAGAAAATATTATCTTTGGTCACTTTTATATTTTAGCGCTAGCTAGCACACTCAGATTAAATTCGTTACAATTGGCTAATTATTTAAAATATTGTAGATAATTTTGTGAATACAAATGAGATCAGCCAAGCTAAATTAAGCTGGAATGAACAAGCTATCCCCATCTCTGAACAGTTTGATGATGTCTATTTTTGTAACCAAAATGGTTTAGAAGAATCCCGTTATGTTTTCTTAGCCGGCAATCAGTTGCCAAATCGCTTTTTCTCTCACTCAGCTAAACAGTATGTTATTGCAGAAACGGGTTTTGGCACTGGACTAAACTTTATGGCAGTCTGTCAGTTATTTATCCAGTTTCGCCAACAAGCACCTAAAAACCAATTACAACTTTTACACTATATCAGTTTTGAAAAATATCCCTTGTCTATTACAGATTTAATAAGCGTTCATCAATTTTGGCCTGAGCTCGCCACTTTTTCTAAACAAATTTGTCAACAATGGCCTCAATCGTTACCTGGTTGTCATAGAATAGTTATAGAAAATGGGGCAATAATCCTCGATCTCTGGTTTGGCGATATAAATATACAATTACCTCAATTAAAAGCTAATTTTTTCAATAAAATAGACAGTTGGTTTTTAGATGGTTTTGCTCCAGCTAAAAATCCCGAAATGTGGAGTGAACAACTGTTCACTACAATGGCAAATTGGGGACGTAATGGTTGCACTTTTGCCACTTTCACTTCAGCCGGTATTGTTCGTCGTGGATTAGAAAAAGCCGGTTTTAAAGTAAAAAAAATCAAAGGTTTTGGCCGTAAACGTGAAATGCTAATCGGTCAATTACCTGCAAATCAGCAACTTGCTCCACAGCCCTGGTTTGCTCGACAAGCTGCATCCACCACTGAAGATATTGCCATTATCGGCGGCGGTATTGCCAGTATGATGATTGCGCTTGCTTTATTACGTAGAGGTAGTCGGATAACTTTATATTGCCAAGATCCCTGCGTGGCACAAAACGCTTCTGGCAATCGTCAAGGTGCACTTTATCCATTATTAACCGGTCGTCACGATAGCTTAGAGCGCTTTTTTATTACCGCTTTTTCTTATGCAAAACGTTACTATAGTCAACTTGAACAGTTAGGCATTGCATTTGAACATGACTGGAGCGGCTTAGTGCAATTAGGTTATGGCGTAAAAAGCCAACAAAAAATCGAGCAAATATTGACAAAAAACTGGCCTTCTGACTTTGCGCGCTATGAAACTCGACAAACATTACAAACTATTTGTGGTGTTGATGTTAACCATGATGGCATTTACTATCCAACTGCCGGCTGGTTATGCCCAGCCGAGTTGACATTCAATAGCTGGCAATATGCGCAACAACAAGGTTTAAAAAGTTATTTTAATCATCGTCTTATTCAACTTGAAAATACTCCCGCTGGCTGGAAATTGATATTGAAACAAGGACAAGCGCAACGGCAAATAACGCATAAAACCGTTATTATCGCTAATGGCCATCAATTACCTCTATTTTCTCAAACGGAAAAATTGCCAGTTAGTGCTGTTCGAGGACAAGTTAGTCATATTCCGACCACTTTGACACTCAACCAACTGCAAACAACACTCTGTTATGCCGGATATTTAACGCCAGCTAATCATCAATATCACTGCTTAGGCGCGAGTTATAAACGTCATCAACTGACATTAGAATATTCCAAACTGGAGCAACAAGAAAACCATTCTCGCTTGTTAACTTGTTTGCCTGATGTTGGATGGACAAAAGAAGTTGATATCAGCCAAAATGCATCACGTCAAAGCATTCGCTGTGTTACACGTGATCATTTACCAATGGTCGGTAATGTACCCGATGTTAATCAACTTATTCTTCAATATACACAATTAGATAAACAGCTCAATGAGCAGCAGCATATTTTGCAAGCGCCTGTTCATGCCAATCTATTTGTTATTGGTGCATTGGGAGCAAGAGGATTGTGTAGTGCGCCAATTTGCGCGGAATTACTTTGCAGCCAAATTTTTGCTGAACCATTACCTTTTGCCGACGATATACTGGCTAATCTCCATCCTAACCGATTTTGGATCAGAAAATTGTTGCAAGGCCGAGCGATTAAACTAGATAAATAACTTTTTAACAAAAAATATTTAATCTCTATTAAAGAGTATATTGCATTGCACAACGCGAAGATGCAGTAAATCCATACGCCACTTCTCTTTTTAAAATAGCTTGTAGTGGCAAAGTAAGCTTTTCGGCCGGAATAATTGTAAAACCCAATTTTTGATAATAAGCGCCATTCCAGGCAACATCACGAAAAGTTGTTAAAGTAACATGATCACAGCTTAGCTGTTTTGCTTGAATAATGGCCTGTTGCAATAAAATCTGACCAATTCCTCTTCTCTGCCATCGGCTAGCAACGGATAATTCCCAAATATGCAAAGCTTGATCCATCACTTCAACTTCAATAAAACCAACAAGCTGTTGTTCCACAACGGCTACCCAACAATCGCCATCAACAATAAACTCTAAATGTTGGTTAATGGATTTACCTTGTGCATCAGCAAGCCAAGCAAGCTCGGGAATTTGACGAAATAAAGTCGCCGCTGACCGTTCAATATTGACTAATTTTTCTGCTTCAGTGGGTAGTGCCAATCTTACCAACATCGTTACCCCATTTAAAAATGCGACAATACACTATTTAAAGTTACTCACTTTATGCTTATTGAAGCGCATTTTCTAACAACTTGCGCCAAGTATTTAATATCAATCGCTGATCAGGGGGACTTAATTCACCAGCCTTAATTGCCTGATCAATACTCTTTTCAACACGATCAGAAAGCGCTGCAATATTATTTTTATTTTCAGCTTCTAGTTCAGCAATAGCTAATGTTAAATGGCCACGTAAATAACCACCCGCAAAAAGCTCATCTTGACTAGCATCATCAACATTGTTATCAATTTGCGTTAAAATACGCGTTTCCAATTCCGCAAGCATGGTTTTGTTCCTTTATACTAGCTAAATTTTTTATAGCTCTTTGGGGTAAATGAAATTTTGCTTCACTAAGGGAGGCGTATTATAAAACAATTGTAGATTTTGAATAAATCTCTCCGCTCGGGCCGGGATACCATTTGCTAGGTAATCCAGCACCTGCTGATAAACTTTGCACTGAAAAGCAAACCGATCAGGTTCAAAATTAGCGGCCAAATTATCGCAACTAACATTAAAGGGAAATGCTGCCGCCACACAAAACATCCATTCAAGTGCTTGCGGTTTAACTTCAACTTTTTCAAAAGCGTTTTGTGTTTGCTCATTCCGGCCATCTGGATAATACCAATAACCAAAATCTATTTGTTGGCGCCGAATTTCGCCGGCAATGCACCAGTGGGAAATTTCATGTAAAGCACTCGCATAAAAACCACGTGCAAAAATAATTCGATGATAGGGTATTTCATTATCTGCAGGCAGATAGATAGGTTCATCATCTCCTTTAATTAAACGTGTGCAATACTATTTCTCAAAACAAATACTAAAAATGTTAATAAGATGATTATAATTATGTTCTTTCATTGATATTTACATCATACCATTAAAAATCTGGCTCACCACATTGTGCTCGATGGCGTAAAAAATGGTCGATAAGTACAATTGCCATCATCGCTTCGGCTATCGGTACAGCCCGGATACCGACACAGGGATCATGACGTCCTTTGGTGATCACTTCAACTTCATCACCTTGCTGATTAATTGTTTTACCCGGTATGGTGATACTCGAAGTCGGCTTTAAAGCTAAATGGGCAATAATCGGTTGACTACTACTGATGCCACCTAATATACCACCGGCATGATTACTGGCAAATCCGTCATGGGTTATTTCATCCCGATTTTCATTGCCTTTTAATGTGACCACCTTAAAACCAGCCCCAATTTCAACACCTTTAACGGCATTGATACTCATCATTGCATGGGCAATATCCGCATCCAATCGATCAAAAACAGGTTCACCTAATCCGGCTGGAACATGCTCAGCAACAACAGTTACTTTAGCCCCAATTGAATTACCCTCTTTTTTTAATGAACGTAATAAGGCATCCAAAGCATCCAATTTTGTTGCATCAGGACAAAAGAAAGGATTCTGTTCAACTAAATCCCAATCTTTTAGTTCACAACAAATATCACCCATTTGACTTAAATAAGCCCGAACAGTTATACCTAGTTTTTGTTGCAGATATTTTTTTGCGATCGCACCCGCAGCAACACGCATGGCCGTTTCACGTGCTGAAGAACGCCCGCCACCGCGGTAGTCACGTAAACCATATTTTTGTTGATAAGTGTAATCTGCATGCCCAGGGCGAAAAATATCCTTGATCTCACTATAATCCTGCGACCGTTGATCCTGATTTTCAATCAACAAACCAATAGGCGTTCCGGTCGTTATGCCATTAAAAACACCGGACAAAATTTTAACCTGATCAAGTTCACGGCGTGGAGTCGTATAACGAGAATTGCCAGGCCGACGACGATCTAAATCGGTTTGCAGATCTTTTTCTGATAACGCCATACCAGGAGGAACGCCATCCACAATACATCCTAGTGCTAAACCATGCGATTCACCAAATGTGGTTACACGAAAAAGCTGTCCAATCGAATTTCCCGCCATCCCCTCTGCTTCCTATTTTTCTCATTTATCATAATAATAATTAATGAATAAATTATTTTATTGTATGAAAAAAGATAATTACCCGTTAATCAATAAATAATTTAAATTTCTCTTGATGTTCAATGAGTTGTTTCTGCGTTAGCATAAACACCCCATCGCCACCCTGTTCAAACTGCAACCAAGTAAACGGCATATCCGGATATTGTTCAATAAGATGTAACATACTATTGCCAACTTCACAAATTAGCACTCCATTTTCTGTTAGAAAACGTGAGGCATTGGCTAGAATTCGCCTGACAAGTTTTAAACCATCAGACCCTGCTGCAAGCGCTAATTTAGGCTCGACCAGATATTCAGCTGGTAAATCAGACATATCTTCAGCATCCACATAGGGTGGGTTAGTAACCATTAAATCATATTTAATTTGTGGCATATTCAAAAACAGGTCTGAACGAATAGGTACTATCCGATCGGCCAGGCCATGATCGATAATATTTTGTTCAGTGACTGCCAATGCATCAGCCGAAATATCAACCGCATCAATTTGTGCTTGCGGAAATTCATAAGCGCAGGCAATAGCAATACATCCACTACCAGTGCACATATCTAGAATAGTTGCTGGCTCATAATTAATGATGCCGGCAAAATGTTTATTAATTAGTTCGCCTATCGGAGAACGGGGGATCAATACACGCTCGTCAACATAAAATTCATGTCCACAAAACCAGGCTTTATTGGTTAAATAAGCAACGGGGATATGCTCATTAATACGACGTAATACTCGATCCACGATACGATGACGTTCACTTAGCGTCAGACGAGAAACCCACCATGGTTGAGGAATATCCAAGGGCAAAAAAAGTGATGGCAAAACAAGTTGCAAAGCTTCATCCCAACAATTATCTGTTCCATGACCGTAATAAATATTTGCTGCATTAAACCGACTAATTACCCAACGCAACATATCTTGGATGGTATGTAGTTCCGCAACCGCCTCATCTACAAAAATCTTGTCCAAAACTCCTCCTAACCAATAAAAGGTTGATCTATTTAATACTGATAGTCTGCCATGAACAACTCAACAAATCAGCTTATTGTTTAGGAATTTTATAGCAACTACATTAATTAACATTCGAATACTAGCCATATCTGATAAAGCTTACAGCTTATAAGGAAGGTAATAACAGAAAAATTAAGATAAAATTAACAGAATAATTGACTAATTGATTAACAGAATGACAATGAAAAATAAGTTCAAATTGAGTGCTGAGGAAATAAAACTATTCAAGGAAACAGTCGCAGGGACTAAACCTTTACTACATGATATCGTTAGTCACTCACCACAACGACATCATCGAATAAAATCGCAATTTGCGGCAAAACGTTTGCTCCAAGAGCAACTCGATGTTAGTTATTACTTTTCCGATGAATATCAACCCCTTTTGGCAGAAGAAGGGCCTACTCGTTATCTACGACCCGATATAAATCCTTATGAATTAAAAAAACTACGTCGGGGTGATTATACGCCTGAACTGTTTCTCGATTTACATGGTTTATCTCAACGACAAGCTAAACAAGAAATTGCAGCACTAATCGCAGCTTGCTACCGAGATAATATCCATTGTGCCTGTATTATGCATGGTCACGGAAAACACATTTTAAAACAGCAAATTCCCCTTTGGCTTGCTCAACATCCTAATATCACTGCTTTTCATCAAGCCCCCAAAGTTTGGGGTGGTAGCGCTTCGTTGCTGATCCTGGTCGAAACCGATGAAACTCAACGCAGATAACAGCTAAAAGCAACTAGAAATGTGCAGCTAGTTTATTAACACTTTGCAAAATTTGAGAAGGTGCCCGTTGCCATCTATATTCCGCGTGCCGCATTTCCGTATTTATCTCTACATAAGCAATTGCAGAGGTTGCAAACATAGGTGGGATTTCTTGTGGGCATAAAGCCGATACCAAATAACCGACTAATGGCAAGTGTGAAATAATCAATGCTGTGCTTACACCTCCCTCGGCAAGTAATTGCAAATAATTAGCAATAGATTGCGGATCGCCATCAGGAATAAGTTCCGCTAATACTTCCTGTTGACCTGAATATGGCAATAATGGCTGCATTGCCTGATAAGTTTGTACTGCTCTTACATATGGGCTGGTAAACACTCGGTCGAAGACTGGATTTTGTTGTGCTAGCCAACTGGCCATTAATTTAGATTCTTCTATTCCTTTAAGAGTGAGTTCTCTTGCTGCATCATTAATTGTATTTAGAGTTGCGTCACCATGACGCATAATAAAAACTTGCATAATCCACCATTTGAGTAAAATATTTTCACCTAACCCCCTACATAGGAGCCCTCTAATTACTCGCTAATGTTGTTGTCGGAAAATATGCAGGGCAAGGCAACCCGAGATTCTGCACTAAAATCACAAAAAAAGGAACCGCTTTATTTTCATAAAAATCGAAAAAAAAGTTTATTTTATATTAAGTTAAATAGAAATTACGCTTAAGGCCATGAAATTAGTAAGGTTTAAAAGTACTAGCAATAAACGACTACTGATGAAATTTTTTATTTGATTTAGCCATTTGAATTAACCTTTCACAAGGAACAAAATTGTTACCATATTTCTGTGCCAATTGATGCATTATGTCAACAATATTCGCTATACCCTGTTGATCCATATATCGAAATGGTCCACCAGTAAAAGGAGGAAAACCAATTCCAAAAACTGCACCAATCTCACCATCATTTACATGACGAATAACCCCTTCGTCAAGACAACGAGTAGCTTCATTCAGCATCAGCATAATACAGCGCTGAACAATTTCCTGATCAGATAAAATTGTTTTCGGTTGAATATTAAGTAATTTATAAATGGTTGTGTCGACTTGACGCTGTTTTTTACACCAAGGCCAACTAATCTTATTTTTCTTATAAAGATAAAAGCCACGGCCATTTTTACGTCCCTTTCTATCATCTTCCAATATGATATTAAGTTCTGAAGGAACAGAAAATCGTTCGCCAAATTGTTCAACAAGCACCGGCATAATTTTAGTGCCTACATCAATTCCAACTTCGTCTAGCAAGGTCAATGGGCCAACGGGAAAACCAAATTTAACTAAAGCATTATCGATATGCTCAATTGATTCACCAGCTAACAGACAACGGGTCGCTTCAGCAATATAAGGTGCTAATATGCGATTAACATAAAAACCTGCACCATCAGCAACAACAATTGCAGTTTTACCCTGTTTTTTTGCCAATGCCACAGCAGTAGCAATCGTCTTATTACTCGTCTTACTATGAGGGATAACTTCAACCAATGGCATTTTATCGACTGGACTAAAGTAATGAAGTCCAATTATACGTTCTGGGTGTTTAGCAAACTCTGCAATTTTATGAATAGGTAACGAAGATGTATTAGAGGCAAAAACAACTTCATTTAATGTCATGGCCTCCACTTCTTGTACCATTTGACGCTTTAATGCTAAATCTTCAAAAACAGCTTCTACAATAATTTGTGCTTTTTCAAGGCCTTTATAATCTAATGTGCCTGAAATTAACATCATCTGTTGATCACGTGCTCGTACAGAAATGCGTTTACGTTTAACTTGCTCCGTTAAGCGATGCCAACTAAATTTTAATGCCTGATTAAGCCCACTATTGTTAATGTCCTTCACTCGAACAGGTAATTTTCCACGCGTTGCTGTCACATAGGCAATACCGCCTCCCATGAGACCGCCGCCTAACACACCCACCTGATGAATTGTAGCAGATTTTTCAAAACTACCCATTTCACTTTTTAGCGATGTCGAGCTAAAAAAAAGACCGCGTAAAGCAGCGGATTCTGGTGTCATTGCCAGCTCCCCAAAGGCTTTTGCTTCTGCTTCAAGCCCGGCTTGCATACCCTTTTCATAGCCAATAGTAACTACTGAAATCGCTTTTTCTAACGCTGGGTAATGACCTTTACTTTTTGAATTTGTTTTATTTTTAATTATGGCGAATAAGATATTTCTGATAATGGGTAATTCTGATAAACGCCGTCTAAGAGGCAAACATGCTTTGTCTTTTCTTCCTTTATCAATCCAGCTAATTGCCGTTTCCAATAAAATTTCGCTCGGAACAATATCATCAACTAAACCTAATTTTAATGATTGCTTTGGTCTTAATTGTCGACCAGTCAAAATCAAATCTAATCCATTAATTAAACCAATTAAACGAGGTAAACGTTGTGTTCCTCCAGAGCCAGGTATTAAGCCTAATTGCACCTCAGGTAAACCAAGACGCGTTTTTTCTGACAGAGTACAAATTCTTATATGACAAGCAAGCGCTAATTCTAATCCGCCGCCTAAACATACACCATCAATTGCTGCGACCACCGGTAGTGGATAATTTTCAAGCAGGGTGAATAATTTTTGCCCTGTCATAGCAAGCTGTGTAGCTTCTTCTTTTGTTCTACAATTGGAAATCATACTAATATCAGCACCCGCAAGGAAACACCCTGGTTTATTTGAAATAATAACGATACCTTTCAAACCCGCGATTGCTTGCGCCTGCTGTAATATCATATAAAATTGATCAACAAATTCAGCTTTTAATGTATTAACTTTTTCGCCAGGAACATCAATAGAAATAACACCAATATTGTTTTGTTGGACGGACAAATGAAATACCGGATAGCTAGTAATTGCAGGTAAGTTCTTTTCTTCATTTTTATTGGTTATCATTACTCAGCCTCCAAAATCATTGCTGCACCTAAACCGCCTGCTGCACAAGCGGTTGTTAACGCCAAACCACCACCACGACGATGTAACTCATTAAGTGTCTGTATCACCATACGAGCGCCTGTAGCAGCAAATGGATGGCCATAAGCAATAGAGCCGCCTAGTACGTTAAATTTTTCCATATTAATTTCACCAATTGCTTCAGATTGCCCTAATTTCTCTTGAGCAAATTTTTTGCTCGCAAACATTTTTATATTGGCTAATACTTGAGCAGAAAAAGCTTCATGCATATCAATTAGGGTAAGATCTTTTAAACTTAATCCAGCGCGCTTAAGAGCCAATGGTGTTGCATAAGAAGGGCCTAACAGCATGTCCTGCCATACATCAATAGCCGAAAAAGCATAACTACGGATATAACCTAATGGGGTTATACCTAATGTTTTCGCATTGGATTCAAACATCAACATTACGGCAGCAGCACCATCAGTCATTGGCGTACTGTTCGCAGCGGTAACAGTACCATGTTGACGATCAAAAGCGGGTTTTAACTTTGCATAAGAAGTAAGGGTTGAGTCTTTTCGAACATTATTATCTTCCGATAATGACTCTCGGAAAGGCGGTATATGGGCTGTCATAACTTCTTTATGTAATACACCACTATCCCAAGCCTGGGCAGCTAGAATATGGGAACGATGAGCAAAAGCGTCTTGTTCTTCACGACTGATATGATAGGTTTTTGCCATCTGTTCGGCAGTATCTCCCATTCTTAAACCTGTAGAATATTCGGCTACTGCGGGTGAGACTGGAAGAAAATCACGAAAACCTAATGTGCTTAAGAGTCGCAAACGTTGGCTTATTGATTTTGCTCTATTAAGGTTAACTAAAGTACTTGCCATTTTTTTAGTTACCCCAATAGGTAAAACTGATGATGAATCAGCACCACCAGCAATACCTACCTTGATGGTGCCTGCCATCATACTTTCAACAATATTGGTAATAGCCTGAAAACTAGTAGCACAGGCTCTAGAAATACTATAAGCATCTGCTGAAACAGGTAGCCCTGCCCCTAAAACAATCTCTCTAGCAATATTCGGCGCTTCAGGCATCTGAACGACTTGGCCAAAAACCACTTGATCAATAAATTGAGAATCAATACCACTACGAATAACTAATTCACGAACTACCATTTTGCCTAAATCGACAGCAGGTATATTATGATAAGCCGTTGCCTGTTTAGCAAAAGGAAGGCGTAACCCAGTAACAATTGCGATACGATCAGTATTCTTAACGTTGTAGTTCATAGCAGATCTCGCTTCCCTTTTTATAAAAAATGAAAAATGAAACTATAGTTAATCATTGCCAATACTTCACAGAGGTCTGATCTGATAATCAATTGTTATTCAAATGTAGTGAAAGAAAAATAATAAAAATTAAAAACTGAGAGGCGGCACACAAGATATGAATATTTATTTGTTAAACAAGTCAAAATATTGAGCACAGCTCAAGGATCAAATGCCTACAGAATATCTGTAGGCAGGGTTAAACTCAATTAACGTAAATTTAATTGAAAAATTAGCGTTTCAGCTTCACAACAAAAGGTAAAATTCGCTATTAATTTGACACCCTCAGCAATAGGCTGAATCTGATGTTCGATCTTACAAGGCTCCGATTCAACGGCGCGCGCTTTTTCCATCAACTGTGCTAACATTGTTTCAGCTTCATGTTGATTTAAAAAATTTTTTCAAAAGAAGCAGTACAATTTTGATTATCTATCACTGTACCCACATCAACACAACAGCAAGCAGCAGTTTCTTCAGCATGACAACGATTTTTAGCATCCGACATAATTATTTCCAACAATAAACATTAACAAAATATAATCATAACGCCAATTAACAAAAAGATACTAGTCACTATCTAATAATTTATAAAATATCAAATAGTTATTTGATCTAATATCCTATTGTTACCCTGTCTCAACCACTTCGCATAAATGATGCATCAATTTATGTTAAATAAATCACATTTTTACAAACAAATAACACATACGCGGTGAACATGCTTGTAATAAAACCGGTATTCAATTCTATACTCTGTCAACTGGTCTGATTTGCCATATTGGCATGGAGCCAATACAATTGCTGGCCTTTCTATTGCGACTAACAATGTCGCTCTTATCATAAATATAATTTAAGGGGTTTTGGTCATGAACCAGAAAAACCTGTTCAAACATACAATTTTGGCAATGGCTGTAAGTTTTATTTCAACAAATGCTAGCGCTGCTGGCTTTCAACTAAACGAATATTCCACCTCTGCATTGGGGCGTGCTTTTTCAGGCGAAGGTGCGATTGGCGATAATGCTAGCGTTGGTAGTCGCAATCCAGCTGCTATGATGTTATTCAATAACCCTGTGCTCTCTTTTGGTGCAATTTATATTAATCCTGACGTTGATATAAAAGGAAAATCACCTGTCACTGGTAACAGTACCACTTCAAGAAACATCGCTCCTCATGCCTGGATACCCAATGCCCATTTTATTTTTCCAGTAAATGAAAAATGGGCGGTTGGTTCTTCAATTACCACTAATTACGGCTTAGCCACCGAATTCAATCACAACTATAATGCCGGGCCTATTGGCGGCAAAACCGATCTGACCACACTTAACCTTAATTTAAGTGGGGCTTATCGGTTTAATGAGCATTTCAGTGCAGGTTTGGGTTTAAATGCAGTTTATGCCGATGCAGAAATTACCCGTCATATGGGGGAGCTTGGACGTCTAAAAGGGCTACCTGAATCAACCACTATTGCCAAACTTAAAGGTGATGATTGGGGATATGGCTGGAAAGCTGGTATTTTGTATGAATTAGATGAGAATAATCGTTACAGCTTTACTTATCGTTCAGAAGTTAAAATAAAGTTTAACGGCGACTATAGTAATGAGCTTCCCACATTTATACCTGGTGGTTTAGGCGGCAACAGCATTAAAGGTAAACTCAATTTGAATCTACCTGAAATTTGGGAAATCTCCGGTTATAATAAAGTCGCACCTAAATGGGCTGTTCATTATAGTTTAGCCTATACCAGTTGGAGTCAGTTCAAAGAACTGAAAGCCACCGCAAAAGATGACGGACGAGTTTTATTCAATAAACATGAAGGCTTTAAAGATGTTTTCCGAATTGCGTTAGGCACTACCTACTATCATGATGATCATTGGACGTTTCGTACTGGTATAGCCTTTGATGATAGCCCGGTGCCAGCTAAAAATCGCTCGATCTCAATTCCTGATCAAGATCGCTTTTGGATCAGTGCCGGTACGACTTATGCCTTTAACGAAAATGCTTCAGTTGACGTAGGAATTTCCTACATGCATGGTCAAAACGTAAAAATCAAAGAAGAAATGCCGGCAATACCTGCTAGCCCAGCTCTGCCGGCCTATGAATTTAAATCTAGTGGAAGCGCTTGGTTAGCTGGCGTTAACTTTAACTACAAATTTTAATTTTTGCTGAAAACATAAAAGGGATAGCCACAGCTATCCTTCCTAAAATCGGTTAGTAGGAAATATTTAGTGATAATAATCTTAAATCTTAATACCGTAGCAATACCAGCATCCACTAATTAAATAATAATAAATAATTCATCGAAGATGATGATTAGTAAAAAATTATATTATTAATTGCCTTTTTAATTTATAGAGAATCAAGTGACCGTGACCACACAAATCAATAAATCATCTGCTCGTTATTTTTTACCAATGAACATTTAAATTAAATATACCCACCTTTTACTAATCGATAGAATCCAAATCTTCTTCAATCACTGCGGCGTTAGGATTAATCGTCGGTTTCAACACACCTCCCTGCGCCTTAAAATCTTTATTTTGAAAATAAGCTTCCCTAATCATTAAATAAGGATCGGAAGAGTTTTGCAAAATACCATCAGAATCTAATAAAAGTGCCCGCTTTTCGATTCCTTCTAATACCCATTTTCCAGCTGACATCCAAAAAGTAAGGTAACTTAGCATCGGGTAAGCCTTATCAGCCCAATCGCCCCCATCTTCTCGTAAGGTAAAACTACCATAACCTGGCAATACCACATATGGACCATAGCCAACCTGATAATAACCTAAGGTACTACCAAAACGATTAGACTCTTGTTTAGCAAGTTTAGGATTAGCCATTGAAGCAATATCGATCAAACCTGCCATACCAAAAACACTATTTAGGAAAAAACGATTGAAATGTTTCATTCCTTGATAGATATCGCCACGTAGAAAATTATTCACCATACTTGCAGGCTCTTCCAGGTTAGCCAAAAAATTGACTAGACCATTACGAGCAGGCATAGGAACATAATCACGCCAGGCGACCGCAACTGGACGCACCACATAACGATCAAGCACATGGTAATTAAAATCAAACATTGTTCGATTAAAACTCTCTAGCGGATCAGAGCGCTGTTGATTATCAGTAGGTGTACTGGAACAGCTCGTTAGCAATCCTACTGCAAACAATACTCCGCATAAGCGATATGTTTTAAATCTTGTTTTTCTATTCAACAAAACACCCTCACATAGATTGTCCATTCATAATTATATATCCACATTAATTTAATCTTACTTACTTTTTTATTTAATGATAAGAATTTAATCACTATTTATCTAAGCATATAATGTGCAGGCCATTATTTGAAATAAGCAGATAGGTTAAAAAAACAAATAAATTACTCCAAGTTATAGACAAAAAATATTAACAAAAACAAAATAATAAAAATTATTCTCAATATGATGAAAACGGCATAATGTAAAATAGACAACTAAATTAAATAACAATAATTATTAAATCATTCATTAATTTATAATTTATAAAAACTATAAATTTACAAATAATCTATTTATATAACATAACTAACAAACAAACCAATTAAACACAAATCTAGTCATCAGCAATAAAATTAAACCAATGGCATTCAACAACTTGATTTTAATAGGGATTTAATAGTAGAATGAGTGGCATATTAAGATAAGTTAGATTAAAAAGATTTATGTCCTCTTAGTTAAATGGATATAACAAGCCCCTCCTAAGGGCTAATTGTAGGTTCGATTCCTGCAGGGGACACCATTAACATATTTGTAATAATTTATTTTAATCAACAAAAAGTTATAGTTACTCTCTCATATATTTCTTATTGTTAATTACCATCCCTACCCTATTTTGCGTAAATTTATCTTTCCCATGATTTGCAACTCACTTAATATCACTGAACATACGTTAAGCCTACTTGTATAATTAATATACTTTTATTTTGAGCAAAAAAATAACAAGGAGGTGTTATGCGTTTAGTTTATATTATTGAAAATATTATAAAAAAATATCATAATCGCCCTGCTATTGGCGAACGCGTTAAGCATTATATAAAAGATACTAAATCCAAGCGCATTGTTTGCCAATTAGCAGCAAAATATCAAACAATGACTTATAAACAATTATGGAATAGAGCTGAAAGTATTGCTAATGAATGGTATCACAATGACCAATACCCACTAAAAGCCGGTGATAAAGTAACTATCCTATCCTTTATTCATAGTGACTATATTGCTATTAATCTCGCTTGTGTTCAAATTAATGCAATTCTAGTTCCTCTACAAACTAATTTATCAAAAAAAGAATTAACACTTATTTTACAAAAAATAGAACAACAAATAATCGCAGCCAGCATAGAATACTTACCTATGGCAGTAGAGTTAGCCAAAAATAATAACTCAATAAAACGAATCATTGTTTTCGATTATGACCCTTCCCATGACAATGCAGAAAAACTAGAACAATTACAAAGTCAATTAACTATCAAAATCGAAGTATTAGCCAATATTATCCGTTTTGGTAGCCAGTTACCGAAAGTACCTTATCCCGAAAATAGTGATGATACATCCTCAATATCAATGATAATTTATACCTCAGGTAGTACTGGTGCACCCAAAGGCGCTATTTATACAGAAAAATTGGTAGCAAATATGTGGGACGCTAACCTATTTGCTAATAATACGAATAAAGAAAATACGACTATTCTGTATCTACCGATAAGTCATGGTTTGGCAAGCCAACTACTTAACAATCAGTTAGCTAGAGGTGGTACTTGTTATCTGGTCGCTAAAAGTAACTTATCCACGTTATTCGAAGATATTGCCTTAGCAAAACCTACTGAACTTTTATTAGTACCCAGGGTAGCTGAAATGATATTTCAACAATATCAAAGTGAATTAGAAGCTAGAAAAAAAACCACCAATGAACCACTGCTTGATAGCAAGCTTAAAAGAGAGATACGTATCAATATTTTTGGCGGTAGAATAACACATATAAGCTTTAGTTCAGGATCTCTTGCTAAGAAGTTAGCTGATTTCATTGAATCACTATTTGAAATAAAATTATATAATCAATATGGTAGTACAGAAACATTAGCTATCTGTAACAATAATAAGGTATTAAAACCACCGGTTGAGGATTATAAACTTCTCGATGTTCCTGAACTAGGTTATTATTCAACCGATAAACCTTATCCACGAGGTGAGTTATTACTTAAAACATCTACCATTATTCCCGGTTATTACAAATATCCTAAATTAAATAGCCAACTTTTTGATGAACAAGGTTATTATAAAACTGGAGATATCGTCAAAGAGACAGCAAAAGATCATTTAGTCTTTTTAGAAAGAAGAAAAAACGTTATTAAGCTTTCTCAAGGTGAGTTTATAACTACAACAATGCTTGAGACTTTGTATAAAGATAGCCCTTTAATAAAAGATATTTTTATTTATGGCAATAGTGAGTGGTCTTATTTATTAGCTGTTATTATTCCTACACCAGAATTATTATATCGGTATAATAAACAACAGAGCGAAATAAAACGATTAATTCACCAATCACTCGAAAAAATTGCTAAAGACGCCGGTTTAAAATCCTATGAAGTGCCACGAGATTTCTTAATCGATACAGAACCTTTCAGTCAGAAAAATAACTTATTATCCGAACTAGGAAAACCATTAAGGCAAAAAATTAAAGCTCATTATATTGATGATTTAAATAAATTATATCAAGAAATTTACAATAATAATTACTCTAATTTTTCACAACATATTAATAAAAGTAATATATTAGAAACCTTAATAAAACTGACTCAATATCTAGTAGGCTCTCCTGATATGGTTATTCATTCAGCAGTAACATTTCGCCAACTTGGTGGCGACTCTTTATCTGCATTACAATTTTCATTAGAAATAGAAAAAATTTGGGATGTCATGATCCCTGTCGATAAGATTGCCAATCCAACTTGTACACTAGATGATATTGCTGATTATATAAAATCAAATCAACATCTAATAAATTCACGTCCAAGTTTCGCTACTATCCACGGAATAGATAAGAAGAAAATTTATGCCAATCAATTAGCTTTAGATAAGTTTATCGATCCGGAAATTTTCCAACCAATAAAAAATTCTTCGCGATCCTTATCGAGCTTTCATAACATATTATTGACTGGAGCCAATGGCTATCTGGGAAAATTTCTTTGTTTAGCGCTACTCGAAGAATTAAATAAAACTGATGGTAAATTAATTTGTGTAATACGCGAAAAAGATAATGATAGTGCCAGGCAACGTTTAATTAATACTTTTAGTCCCCACAATCGCGAGTTAATGTTTAAATTTAAACAACTTGCCGATAAACATCTAACAGTATTCGCGGGTGATTTAACTAAGCCACAGCTAGGAGTTGATGAAAAAACATGGCATTATTTATCACAGACTATTGATCATATTTTTCACGCTGGCGCTTTAGTTAATCATGTACTGCCATATCAACATTTGTTTGAAACAAATGTGCTAGGTACAGCAGAATTAATTAAATTAGCGCTAGTCAATCAATTGAAACATTTCGTTTTCATTTCCAGCGTTATCGTTGCGATACCTTCCGATAATAATAAACCATTAAACGAAGATGATAATATATGTGATGCAATACCTTACCAAGAAATTTATAATCAATACGCGAATGGCTATGCTATTAGTAAATGGGCGAGTGAAATTTTGCTCCATGAGGCATATAACCGTTTTAAATTACCCGTTACCATTTTTCGCCCTAGTATGATACTGGCACATCGCCAATATGCTACTGAGCTTAATATTATTGATGTATTTACTCGATTATTATTAAGTATCGTTAATACTAAAATTGCGCCAAAATCTTTTTATCAATCAAATAGTAATCTCTCCCCTCATTATAATGGATTAGCGGTTGATTTTGTTGTTTCATCAATAATCAAATTATCAAAAAATAATGACAATCAGCAACTTACTTTCAATATGGTTAATCCACAAAATGATAAAGTGTCTCTTGACACGATTATTGATTGGTTAATTAATTCAGGGATTAATATTAAGAAAATAGATGATTATGAAGAATGGTATCAACAATTTAAATTAGCTATGCAAAAATTACCTAATAATTTAAAACAGTATTCTATGTTACCTGTTATTAGAAAATTAAAGCAGCCAGAAAAATAACTAGCAATTTTTGGCTTCTGCCTAATAAATTCTCTTCTGCTGTGGGAAATACAATACCAGCTATTACACCATCTTTAATTAGTAAATATATCTCTGACTTTAAAGCTCTAAATTTATTAATTTAGAATAACTTAATTAATTTTTTAACAAAACTATTAAATATGATTATGATTTTTGATTTAATAGCTAGCAGTAAATAATATAGCACCATAATGTTATGATGGTGCTTCTTGTAATAATTTTGTTCAAGATAAAAATAGTCTAATGAAATTTAACGACCTGCTTTTAATCGTTGAAAATAACTTTCATACAAAATATTAGCATTGCCCACATCATTCTGCCATTCTCCTTTTTTTAAGGTTTCTTCATCAGGATAGAGGGTTTTATCTGCCACAAGTTCTGCTGGTAATAATTGCTTGGCGGCTAAATTGGGCGTTGGATAACCAATTTGTTGCGCTACTTGAGCCGCAATATCAGGTCGCAGCAAAAAATTAATTAACTTAAGCGCCCCTTCAACATTTTTCGCATTGGCTGGGATCGCTAAACTATCCATCCAAAAAATGCCCCCTTCTTTCGGCCAAATAAATTGTATTGGGGCTCCTGATTGGCGCACTACATAGGCAGAACCATTCCATAGCATGCCGACATCGACTTCATCTTGTATAAAAGGATTAGCCGGATTATCAGAATTAAATGCCATGACATTTGGCATTAATTTTTTTAACTCTTCATAGGCTGTTTTAATCAATGTCGGATCGGTTGTATTACCTGAATGACCCAGCTTAAGTAGCGCCATTTGAAACACTTCCCGTGCATCATCAGTTAATAACAGTCCATTTTTATATTCGGGTCTCCATAAATCTGCCCAAGAGGTAATGGTTTTAGGATCGATAACCTCACTATTAATACCAATTCCTGTCGCTCCCCAAATATAAGGAATTGAATAATCATTTTCAGGATCAAATGATTTATGTAATAGATTTGGATCAAGGTTTTTAAATTGACTCAATTTACTTTTATCAATTTTTTGTAGCATGCCTTCCTTACTCATTTTCGCCACAAAATAGGTTGAAGGTACCACTAAATCATAAGCACCTTCAGTATAAGTTTTGAGTTTGGTGTACATACTTTCATTAGATTCATAAGTAGAATAAATGACCTTGATACCCGTTTCTTTAGTAAACTGATTAAGTAGCCCGGGAGGAACATATTCTGACCAATTATAAAAATAGACTACCTTATCATCAGCTGCTACAGCTGAGCCAATACTCGCGGCTATGATCCCTGCTGCAAGCCATGAGGAGCACTTTTTCATATAGTGTTTCCTTCATAAAACAATAGTGAGTGAAAACCCAATAGACTTTTTTGTCTAGGTAAAAAAGTTATTATATGGGCACCTGTAATTGGTAAAGCTTATAAATGCCATTTAGTGATGAATTTTACTAGAAAAAACTATTTCGGATTTTTAATAAAATAAAAAATAATAGCTAACCAAAATACAACTAATTAGCATACTGATAATATGCCAATACTTGCGATCCACCGCATTTAATTCTTGCACTAGCTTAATTGATATTTTTTACCGATTTTATTTTTAACATCCATTGACTCAGCAGTACAAGTATTAATGAAAATAGTAATAAAACTGTCGCTAGTGCATTAACTTCTGGTGAAATTCCTATTTTTACCATCGAATAAATTTTCAAAGGCAATATTTCATATGCTGGTCCAGTAACAAAAGAAGATACAACCACATCATCCATTGAAAGGGTAAAACTCAATAACCAACCCGAAATTACAGCTGGCAATGCTAGTGGTAAAATAATTTGCCGTAAAATAGTTAATTCACCAGCGCCTAAGTCTCGCGCAGCTTCTAACATTTTCACATCAAAATCCTTTAGCCGCGCATAAACAGTAATAACGACAAAAGGTAAACAAAATGTAATATGAGAGAAGAGTAAAGACCAAAAACCTAAAGAAATTCCTAACAACATAAAGACTAATAGTAATGAAATTGCCATTACAATATCAGGAGACATCATGACAACAAATAACATACCACTAACAAATGATTTTCCTCTGAATTGGTAGCGAAATAGAGCTACCGCTGCTAATGAACCAATCAAAGTAGTGCAACTAGCTGAAATCATTGCTATCGTTATTGAATGACCTGCGGCTTGTAATAAACTATCATTATTCCACAACATGTCATACCATTTTATAGTCAATCCTTGCCACACATTACCAAAGAGTGAGGCATTAAATGAATTAACAATCAAAATAATAATTGGTATATATAAATAGGCATAAATGATGGTGAGAAAACCACTTCGTAAAAAACGTCCAATCATGCCAAATCCATCTTTTTATTCAGCAAATTTGCAGCACGATAATAAACATAGAGTAGTAGACCCATCGCAATAGTTAATACAATACTAGTGGCTGCGCCAAAAGGCCAATCGCGCAAATTAAGAAATTGGCTCTTGATAACGTTACCAATTAATAAATTCTTTGCCCCGCCCATCAAATCCGCTACATAAAACAATCCCATTGCAGGTAATAGCACTAATAAGCATCCCGCTATTATACCTGGCATAGTTAACGGCACTATAATGCGTAAAAAAGTCTGAAATTTGTTAGCGCCAAGATCCCGTGCAGCTTCAAGACAGGATTTATCCAATTTTTCAATACTTGAATAAAGCGGCATCACCATAAATGGTAACAAAATATAAACCAATCCCAAAATGACGGCTTCTTGCGTATACATGATACGAATAGGTTTATCTATCAACCCAATCCAGAGCAAAAAGTCATTTAAATAGCCGCGGGTACTCAAAAAAATCTTCAACCCATAAATACGAATAAGTGAATTAGTCCAAAATGGTACAATCAATAAAAATAACATTAATGGCTGTAATTTTGGCGATAATCGCGTCAGAAGAAATGCAAATGGATAGCCAATGACTAAACAACATAATGTGGCAATAATTGCCATATTTAGTGAGTGGAACATCACCTCCACGTATAAGGGATCAAATAGCCGGGTATAATTATCGAGAGTAAAAACCATGTCGACTAAATTTGCATCATCACGGGTCAAAAAACTGGTAATAATGATCATTAAATTTGGTAAGAAGGCAAACAATAGCAACCATGAAACCAACCCAATAACGATAACATTTTGAAAAAATTTACGATTATTCTTCATCGAGAAGGACGACCTCCCAACTTTCTACCCATGTCACGGCAATTTTTTGTGCCAACGAGTGGTCTACATCCGGATCATCTTCATTGAAAAATTCACTCACCATCACCCGCTTACCATTGCTCATTTCTACTTCAGTATCAAGCATCATACCTTTATAGTTGCGTTCACGTACATGTCCAATTAGTCCGGTTGGCTGTTGTTCGTCGTCTATCTCTTTAACGCGTAAATCCTCTGGCCGCAATAAAACTTTTAATGGCTGACCTTCTGATACAGCAAGCTTGGTGTAAATATCACACTCATAGCCTTCAACATTGGCTCTAATACGCTGTTCATCGATACGATGTAAAGCAATCGCATCAAAAATATTAATTTCGCCGATAAACCGTGCAACGAATAAATTCTTTGGTTCTTCGTATATTTCACGGGGCGATGCATCTTGTTCAATATGCCCATCTCGCATAACTAAGATACGATCAGACATGGCTAACGCTTCTTCTTGATCGTGAGTGACATAAATAAAAGTGATCCCTAACTGACGTTGTAAGGATTTTAATTCACTTTGCATCTTTTTACGCAAATTATAATCCAGCGCCGATAAGGACTCATCTAATAAAAGAACTTTAGGTTTATTGATAACTGCACGGGCAATTGCCACTCTTTGCTGCTGTCCACCCGATAACTGATGTGGATATCTCTTGGCGAAATCTTCTAACTGCACCATACGTAGCACTTCTTCCACTCTCGGTTTTATCTCTTGAAAAGATTTTTTCTGCATACGTAAACCAAACGCAACATTATCAAATACCGACATATGGGGGAATAAGGCATAACTTTGAAAGACAGTGTTTACATGACGCTGTTCAGCCGGAATATCCGTAATATCCTGACCTTCAAGGAAAATATGCCCATTATCAACGTGCTCTAATCCAGCAATTAACCGCAAAATAGTCGTTTTACCACATCCTGAGGGACCTAATATAGTAAGAAATTGACCATCATTAATCGTAAGATTAAACTGTGAAATAATATTTTTGCCATCGAAACCTTTAGTTAAGGATTTTAATTCGATTAATGGTGTAAGAGAGGTTGTCTCAGTCATTTAAAATATCACTCTATCCCTTATAGTAATGCAGATAGAACCGCAACAGGAAAAAGACTGTATTAGCTAATCAGGAAGACTCCCAGCAATAGCCAAAACCAGTTGCGCCAATAAATTGAATAAAGACAGAATGATAAACGCAGCAACACAAAATTAAAAGCAATATCATCAGAAAAATGACAACATTAATCTTAATATATTAAATTAAACTTAAGCCTAAATAGGTAGTGGTCGAAAATAAATCTAATACTTCTATTTATTGCATGCCATCAATTAACACAAAAAATGATAAAGTGGGCTTACTATTTTCATTAATAATTTGCATAAATTATAACCAATAACTAGTGATTTATAAAAAACTCAATTTATACTATTGGCTTATTAAAACAATAAGTTAAAGTGAACCAAATTGCTCATGATAATTTATTTGACTGGCTATTTCCCTCAACTAGAATGAAAAATACGTAAAAAACGTTGATACCAGCAATATGGTGTAGGATGTACTAATGCATTCAAGGCGCGAGAATAATCCATAACTAATCCCGGCGTCCACGCCATGGATATCGCTCGCTGGCGAATTTGCGATGCAACCCATAATTCTGGCGCCAACAATAATTTCACCAGCGTTAAAAAATTGTTGCTTTTATCAGCCAGTACCCCCTCTAACGCAGCTTCTAGCGCATAAGCCACACTACTAGAGCAATTGCGGTAAGTTAAATTATAAAGCGCTCTTTGCCGATACTTTTGCCAAAAAATTGCCAAAGTAACCGCGTTATAATGATAAAAATGGATCTGAAAATCGGAGCGACACCACTGTGAAACTTCAGTGTCATAATCAGGCTGAAATTCACCAGCAACATTATTTTCTGCGGTAGCTTTTAATTTATTTAAAAATTCGGAAGGAGAACGATCAATATCATCGATTGGATATAAGCTAATATAAATCTGATGTCTGATCTCCAATGCCGCGTGACCAGTAGAAATAACACCATTACCATCAACAGCGGCAATGTAACGATTAATTACGGGGCGAGGTCTGGGCGGTAAATCAGCCGAGCCTTCTGGCGTCCAAATATGCACCGTGAGCGGTGAAGTATGAGACAGATTGATATTCGTTTGCTGCTCTGGCGTCAATGGCATAACTACATCTATGTTAATTTCTTGCTGTTCAAATTCTCTTTGTGATAATGCGCTATCAGCCATTAAAGTAAATATCGTTTGGCCATGTCGAATAACCCGTAATTTACTGGCGAAACGGATGGCAGATATTCCACTATGCATTAATAACACAGCCAAAACGATTGGAAATGTCGATTGATAACTAAGCGGATAAGGAAATAAGATCACCATAGCAAAGAATAAATAACATCCACCTAACCAAATAGTACGTTTCCATAGACGATGCCGAACCACTAAAGCAGACACAATGCTAAATATAGCAAGCAATAAATAATTAAAGCCTAACACTATTGATAAAATCAAATGGCTATAATTATCATCAATTAAAAGAGAAACAGATACCAGAAAAAATAATCCACCTTTGAGAAAAAGAATAAATTTTTGGCTGCCAATGCCACTATTGGCAACACTTAAGGTAATTAAACTCTCTATTAATGTGAATATACTTATCCAGACCACCGGAATATAACGCGTTTGTGCTACTTCATCACAAAATATCACTAAGCCCAATAAAGCCCATAATAACCCACCAATTAGCAACCAAATCGCCTGCTGGTGCATAAATTTTTTACCTATCAGTAAACAAGCAATTTGCAACATAGACAATCCGTTATAAATCAACCTTTGATTTTGAAAGAATTTCCCATTCACCTAATAGCATTGGATTGGTTTTATCAGCAATAGTAATTAATATTCGATCACGCACATTGAGCCATGCCCCATCTAACCCCTTTAACTGAAAACTAACCGGAATACCATGATAAGAGCTTACTAATGACCAATGCTCTTTTAACATTTCATGGGCTGAAATTTCAATCGCTTGTAATATATGGTGAACATCACTTTTCACCGGTAACGATGTGATTAATTTAATTTGTGGATCAAATTTTATTTTGTTTTCGTAAATAAATAGTTGGTAACGAATAAGGGATTTTGATGCTTGTTTTATCGTTCTTTCTAATTGAGATGCAGCAAGCAATGAAAGTAGCAACATAAAAATGGCAATAACGGACAGGTAAGTTTGAGCAAGTAATAGAGGCTCTTCTCTTAATAAACCAGGCAAAAAGAAAGGTCCATAGCCCTGTTCACAATAGAAAATAACAATGGTTCCCAACACTAATAATCCAATTCCTCGACCAAAATCTTGCAAAAACAGGATCAAAAGAATAATAAAAATAATGGGTATGCAAGCCAATATAATATTTAATGCTGAACCATAATGATAATTAATATAACCTTTCAGCCCTGTGATCTGATCAGAAAAAATTAACCAGCTACTGATTGCCAGCAATATTAACCAACATAATGTTAATAATATTTTTTTAATACTGTTAAGTCGCTTTAATGATTGTGGTTGTACTAAACCTAATAACATAGCGACGGCAAAATAGATACCTGACATATCGGCCAGCCAACTGGTAAGAAAATCATCTAAATTGATCTTCTCATCAAGAGATCCCAACAACAGGACACTCAACCAATTATCGATAGCACATACTACTGCTGAAATTATAATCCAAGTTATAATGGTATTTAATGGCGATTGATATTGTGCTAAATATCTTACAATAGAAGCAATTAATAATGGAGAAATAAGTAAACTAACTGCACTAATCATGCTCATCGCAGAAGAGACAATATCGAATGGCTCCAGATACCAATTGACCAAACTAAATAAAAGCAAAAAAGCCGGCCAAGCACGGACTGGTGATATTAAAAACGCCACAATACTCACACCAGCAGGAAACCATACCACAACTAGCGATTCATCATACGGTACTTGTACTTCCTTAGAAATAACAGCCGAAATAAAATAAATTAATGTCCAACTGAGGAATGTAAACCACCTAATATGACTGGAAATTTTCACCAGTCCTATCATCAACGCTTCTCCTTTATATTTTGCTAATAAAACTTTTAACAATCAGTAAATAATGTTTATTAGCGAAATAAAACTGTATTTAAATTTCAAGCACTAAAATAATGATATATATTAAACAAGTAGCAAAACTCAAAATTATTAATATTAAATTAGATTATTACTTTTTTATAACAAAGAAATGGCTTTGCGAAGCATTTAAAATATATTTTCCACTATTAAAGCTAGCCTAATTAAGTACTATTTTATTTAGCTATATGAATAAGGGCTTTGTTAAGAATAGATTAACAAGTACAATCCAATCATTTACTCAATAGCCAATAAGTCAGCATTTTATCTATCAAACGCTAATTTAATTAAATTTGCTAAAAATGAGCGAAAAATAAGTTTTAATTTCAAAGCTAAAACTATTAATTTTTGGCTAGTATTATCCCGGTTTGTAAAACTTTTGCAACATTATATGCACAATGCTGTAGATTTAGCTCTCCTTGCGCTAAAGCTGCTTGCTGTGATAACAGGCAGGGTAAAATACTAAATACAGCATTGATCCCTTGCTGGTAAACAGCTGCAATGTTTTTTCCTTGGATACCCACTATGGCGATAACGGGAATACCACTTTTAGCCGCAAGCTTAGCAATACCAATTGGCGCTTTTCCACCTAATGTTTGTCCATCCATACTTCCTTAACCGACTATAACTAAATCGGTCGTAGCTAATTCATCTTTAAACTGCATCGCCTGACAGACTGTTTCAATTCCAGAGCGCAATGTTGCATTGAGAAAAGCCAATGCCGCGATAGAAATTCCACCACCAGCGCCAGATCCTGGCAGATACCGATAATCAGTGCCAGTCATGGATTGAATAATATCGGCGTAATGAATTAAACCCTGTTCTAGATGGCTAACCATTTCGCGGGTAGCCCCTTTTTGAGGCGCAAATATTTTTGCCGCACCTTGTTCACCAATTAAGGGATTATTAACATCGCAGACTATTTCAATTTGACACTGTTGCAATCTGCTATCTAAAGTTGATAAATCTATCCGTTGCAGTGCAACCATTTCTTTAGCAACAAGTTCTAATAAGTGACCATCTTTACGATAAAAGCGGGCGCCCAACGCCTGCATCATACCAATACCACCATCCACCGTAGCGCTTCCTCCAACAGCTAAAATGATCTTTTTAACGCCGTAATCAAGCGCAGCAAGTATTAATTGACCGGTACCAAAACTAGTTGTCAATAACGGATTACGCTGGTCTAAAGGAACTTGCATTAATCCACTGGCTGCCGCCATTTCTATCACGGCGGTATCACCATCATTTAGTAAGCCATAATAAGCTTTTACGGGAGTTTTTAAAGGCCCTGCTACGGTCACTTCAATACGTTGCCCCCCTTTTGCAGCAATAAATGCATCAACTGTGCCTTCCCCACCATCAGCCATAGAAAAACATACATATTCGGCTGCTGGAAAAACGGCCATAAAACCAGCTTTGATCGCACATGCCGCCTGCTTAGCCGTCAGACTTTCTTTAAATGAATCCGGGGCAATAATTATTTTCATTTTCACTACCATTAAAAATTAAATAACATAACCTGCTATTAGCTGATCGTCATGACTGAGGCCATTTCATTTATTTGATGATAAAATAATAACGTCTGAAATTTTGTTAAATCATGTCAAGACAGGAGACAATATGTACCAAACTATTTTAGTCCCGATCGATCTGTCTGAAGAGACCTTAACGCAAAAAGTTGTTCCCCATATTAACGCGCTAAGTCAAACGGATAATCCCGATTTCTATTTTATCTCTGCTATTTATGCGCCTTCTTTTTTCATTGCTAGCAAAATTGTCTATTCTAAACAGCCAATTCGCAATGACGATGAAATTGTGCAGCAAGCTCTACAAACCCTACAAAGTATGACAAAGAAATTTGCTATACCAGAAGAAAAAGTACACTGTTTAATTAAAGCAGAACCACCAAGAGACGCTATTTTAGAAATTGCCGATGAAGTTAACGCTGATTTGATTGTTATTGCCTCTCGCCGGCCTAACTTTAAAACCCATTTACTAGGTTCAACCGCTGCCGCAGTGGTGAATTACGCTAAAATTCCGGTTTTAGTGATTAGATAAACACGGTTGAGCGGGAATAATCATCCCGCCTAGCTGGTAATATCACTAATTAATTATTATTCTTATTTTAAGAGAAATCATCCATTGGTATATATGATTAAATCACATAATTAATTTTTGCCAAATCTATTACTGGCTTGACCTTAAATAAGTTAAAGGTGCTATATGAGAGAATACAAAGTCGTTATCATCGTGGGTAGCTTGCGAAAAGGATCATATAATAAAAAACTGGCTAACGAATTAATCAAACTGGCTCATCCACAAATCCAATTTTTTTTCGTCGAAATAGGAAAACTGCCACTCTATAATCAAGATGATGATGAACAGCCAAGTAAAGTGGTGCAAGATTTTAAACAACAAATCGCCGATGCTGATGGCGTTATTTTTGTCACTGCTGAATATAATCGTTCTATTCCTGGCGTATTAAAAAATGCCCTCGATCAAGGTTCTCGACCTTATGGAAAAAACGTGTGGGCACAAAAGCCAGCAGGCGTTATCGGTACTTCACCTGGCGCCATGGGAAGTGCACTATCACAACAACATTTAAGAAATGTGTTAACTTTTCTCGATATGCCAACACTAAATCAACCAGAGGCTTTTATCCAATGGAATGAGAATATTATTGACAAGCAAGGTAATTTGCTGGAAAGAACGAAAGTATTCTTACAAAAATGGCTGGATGCTTATAGCCATTTTCTAAAAAAACAACTTAATTAATTGAATTAATATTCTAAAATCAAAGGCTGATCAATTACAAAAGTCGCCTTTATTACTTTATGAATAATAACAAATTACTCACCAAAAATTAAAATTGATCACTTAATGTAAAATAATCTATAAATTTAATAACTTAAATATTTTGTTTCTCTTTTAATTAAATTCAATTCCCCACAATATTGATAAATTTTACTTGCTTATTTTGCTAATTTCTTTGACCTATAAACTATTATCAAAAAATCAAAAGGCCATTTTTGTGAGTAATTTAACTTGTTCTTATATAACAACAGATGCAAATTCTGCCGTTGCTTCTGTTGCATACCGACTCAATGAAATTATCGCCATTTATCCTATCACCCCTAGTTCCAGTATGGCTGAGCAAGCAGATATATGGGCAGCGGATAATCGAAAGAATATTTGGCAAGACACACCTAAAATAATTGAGATGCAATCCGAAGCAGGTGCCATTGCGACAGTACACGGTGCCCTACAAACCGGAGCACTGGCTACCTCATTTACCTCATCTCAGGGATTGTTATTGATGATCCCAACACTTTATAAGCTCGCCGGCCAATTACAGCCTTTTGTGTTACATGTCGCCGCCCGAACTGTCGCCACCCATGCATTATCTATTTTTGGTGATCACTCCGATGTGATGGCCGTACGTCAAACAGGTTGTGCTATGCTATGTGCTAATAATGTGCAACAAGCCCAGGATTTTGCCGTTATTGCACAAATATCCGCTCTGAATAGTAGATTGCCATTTATCCATTTTTTTGATGGTTTTCGTACCTCACATGAAATCAACAAAATTCATCCAATCTCCGATGAAATACTGCAACAACTAATACCTGAAAAAGCGATACAAGAACATCGTCAACGCGCTTTGTCACCAGAGGCACCCACTATCCGAGGAACCGCAGCCAATCCAGACACCTATTTTCAAGCTCGCGAAGCGATTAATCCTTGGTATCTTGATGCTTACCAGCATGTCTTAAATGCCATGCAGGTCTTTGGTAATGTTACCGGGCGTTACTACCAACCGTTTGAATATTATGGCCATCCTGATGCTGAACGAATCATCATTTTAATGGGTTCAGCGGCCGGAGCTTGTGCTGAAGTTATCGATCAACTGTTAACACAAAATGAAAAAGTCGGCATGGTAAAAGTGCATCTTTTTCGCTTTTTTTCTGCCCAACATTTTCTTAAAGTGGTGCCACTAGCAGTAAAATCTATTGCGGTGCTTGATCGAACTAAGGAGCCAGGGGCACAAGCGGAACCGCTGTTCCTGGATATTATGACGGCATTAGCGGAGTCTTTTAGCCAGGACCAACGTGATAGATTACCTAATGTTATCTCGGGTCGCTATGGTTTATCCTCCAAAGAGTTTGATCCTGACTGTGTGATCACCATTTTTCACCAACTTAAACTGACTAAACCCAAAACACGGTTTACTATTGGCATTCAGGATGATGTCACTGGACTGTCTTTACCGATTATTAAAGCATCACTCCCTAATACCCACAAATTAGCCGCCCTATTTTATGGTTTAGGTAGCGATGGCTCAGTATCCGCAACAAAAAATACGATTAAACTTATTGGCAACCATACCCCTTTATTTCCACAGGGATACTTTGTTTATGACTCTAAAAAAGCAGGTGGGTTAACGGTTTCACATTTACGTATTAACCCCTATCCCTTCTATTCATCATATCTTATTAAGCAAGCAGATTTTGTCGGCTGCCATCAGTGGCAATTTATCCACAAATACCAGTTAATTGAAAAATTAAAACCAGGTGGTATTTTTTTAATCAATAGTCCTTATAGATCTGATCAAATCTGGCATCATCTGCCGCAGGAAATACAATATTTGTTACGACAAAAACAGGCACAATGCTATACCATCAATGCTTATCAAATCGCCCGACAATGCCAATTAGGTGGTCGTATCAATACCATTATGCAAACGGCTTTTTTCTATTTGACCCAACTATTGCCTATGTCTGAAGCAAAGCAGCAATTAAAAGAGGCAATTAGCCAAAGTTATAGCAAAAAAGGGGCTGATGTCGTTGAAAATAATATTAACGCCGTTGATCTCACCATCAGGGCAATAAAAAAATTTGATTTACAGGAGATTGATATCACCAGCCTTTGCCGACCCGCAACGGTAGCTCATAATGCCCCTGATTTTGTAAAAAACGTAACCGCAAAAATGATCGCAGATTTAGGTGATACCCTTCCCGTGTCAGTATTTCCACCCGATGGTAGCTGGCCAACAGGCACGACAAAATGGGAAAAACGCAATATCGCCGAAACGATCCCTATTTGGCAACCGGCTCTATGTACCCAATGTAATTATTGTGTTGCCGCCTGTCCACATGCTGCGATTCGTGCAAAAGTCACTTCTGCCGAAATACTGGCAGCTGCACCGCCTAGCTTACCCTCTTTAGCCGTTAAATCACGAGATATGCGAGGACTCAATTATGTACTACAAGTCGCGCCAGAAGATTGTACTGGCTGTAATCTTTGTTATGAAGTTTGTCCGGCTAAAGATCGGCAAAATCCACAAATCCGCGCCATTAATATGCAGCCTCGGGTTGAACATCTAATAGAGGAAAAAATAAATTTTAATTTTTTCCTGCAAATTCCCGATATTGCCCCACATCAACTAGAACGTATAGATATTCGGACTTCACAATTAATTACACCGTTGTTTGAATATTCAGGAGCTTGTGCCGGTTATGGTGAAACCCCTAACATTAAATTACTGACTCAGTTATATGGTGATAGGCTACTGATTGCCAATGCCACTGGCTGTTCATCTATTTACGGTGGTAATCTTCCTACTAGCCCCTATAGCAAGAATAACGAGGGGCGAGGACCCGCATGGGCAAATTCCCTCTTTGAAGATAATGCAAAGTTTGGTATGGGATTTCGTTTAACATTAGAGCAGCATAAAAAAAGAGTCTCTCGTCTGCTAAATGGCTTAGCTAAACAATTACCGATTACACTAATTAATCAACTACAGGATGATTCTTTATCAATTGAGTTAAAGCGTCAATTAATTGTTCAATTACAATCATTACTGAATAAAATCAATACCGCTGAAGCCCAACAATTAAGCACCGATGCTCACTATTTGATTGATAAATCAGTATGGATCATTGGTGGAGATGGGTGGGCCTACGATATTGGTTATGGTGGCTTAGATCATGTACTCAATAGTGGTGAAAATATCAATGTTCTGGTGCTAGATACACAATGCTATTCCAACACAGGTGGCCAACAATCAAAAGCAACGCCAATTGGTGCTGTAACTAAGTTTGGTCAAAATGGTAAACAAAAGAGCCGTAAAGATCTGGGAATAACCATGATGATGTATGGACATGTATTTGTAGCACAAATCGCTATTGGTGCTCAAATGAATCAGACTGTTAAAGCTATTCAACAAGCAGCCGCCTATTCTGGCCCTTCATTGATTATCGCTTACAGTCCTTGTGAAGAGCATGGTTATGATCTTGCCTATAGTCATGAACAAAGCAAACAGCTTACAGCAGCTGGATTTTGGCCATTATATCGTTTTGATCCACAACGTAGACAGGCAGGAAAACCGGCGTTAATACTTGATTCAAGAGCACCGACAGCATCGCTAACGGATATCTTACAAAAAGAGCAGCGCTTTTCTCAATTAACCAGACAATTCCCTGAACAGGCGGAAATACTGGCCAAGCAAGCAGAGATAGCGGCACTTAAGCGCTACAATTTACTTGAATTACTTGCCAAACAGGATACTAACTAACATCACATAGGTCACGATCCTACAGATTAAAAAAACAGCATTAAGCAATAAAGCCGCTAAACTAATAAGCGGCTTTATTAACATTAATTGATGGTTAATAATTATCCCATTTACCGTTTAGGAATAATTAATACCTGTCCAGGGTAAATTTTATTCGGATCTTTCAACATCGGCTTATTTGCTTCAAAGATTTGCTGATAAAGATTGGCATCACCATAAACTTTTTTTGAAATAGCACTTAAGGTATCACCCGCTACTACTGTGTAGTGCTGAACATCAACACTACCACCGCCAGTATGATCTTCAACCTTTTCAATACCAGCAACATTGCCTAGCGCAACCAAAATCTTATTTTTCATGTCAGCAACAATGCCTTCACCCGAAACGGTGACTTTACCATTATCATCAACATTAACATTGACCTGATCCGCCCCTTTGATCCCTAGTGAATCAAGATGTTCTTTCAGTTTTTTTTCTTTATCATCTTTAGTCGCCGTAGCAGGATCCCATAGTTTGTCGCCGGCGCTTTTTAAGAAATCAAATAATCCCATATAACCTCCATCACTTAGTTTTGAGGAAATAAATCTAAGCCTCAATCTATTAGATAATAAATTAAGCGCTCAAGCTACACACTATCCACTTACTCTATTTTTATCTAATAGTTTTTCAAGTAAATAAATATATCTCTATGTTAATGATTGTAGAATGATTTGCTCAATTTCGCCAAAGTTGGGTAGCAAATCATCGTTGCTGAGGTAATATCGATGGTGGGTCGTACAGGATCACTCGGCCTACGGCCTCGCCCTGCGGGTCGTTGTGCAAAGCACAACGCTGTCTCGCTACGCTCGGCTCGAACCTACACAGCTTCTCATCCTGTACTCGCATTGCAATATATTATTTTAGTTTTGTTGGAAAGTATGAAGAATTTTTTAGATGGTGGGTCGTACAGGATTCGAACCTGTGACCAATTGATTAAAAGTCAACTGCTCTACCGACTGAGCTAACGACCCATCTGATTAAGCTGGATTCTGCTGATCTTGATCATTCTTAGTGAATAGCAAAAAAAATAAACAAAAATCTTATCTAATACTATTAATGGTGGGTCGTACAGGATTCGAACCTGTGACCAATTGATTAAAAGTCAACTGCTCTACCGACTGAGCTAACGACCCTATTAATAGCAAAACACATTATAAATAACTTAAACAAATAATGCTTCATTTTTGGCTTGAATGGTGGGCGATACCAGATTCGAACTGATGACCCCCTCCTTGTAAGGGAGATGCTCTACCAACTGAGCTAATCGCCCATTCATAACAAAAACAGACAACACTTTTACTTAAGCATGATTCTTAATTATGATTGGTGGGCGATACCAGATTCGAACTGATGACCCCCTCCTTGTAAGGGAGATGCTCTACCAACTGAGCTAATCGCCCAATCATAATAAAATCATCACGACAATTGGTGGGCGATACCAGATTCGAACTGATGACCCCCTCCTTGTAAGGGAGATGCTCTACCAACTGAGCTAATCGCCCGTCGTGTTGGAGGTGCATTATAGGGATAGTTCTGCATGAGTCAACGGTTTTTCAAAGGAAAATATCCGTTCGTTGCAAAATTAAGCAAGATGCACCTAATATTATCGCCACAAAATAATATTTATTTAAACTTATTTAGTCTAGATCTTATCAGGATAAATTAAGCATTTTTACTGCAAAATTAACAAATGAAGTATGAATATCGTGCTAACAGCATTGAGGAATTAAGTTGCAGTGATAAAATAACCGACTGTAAATTTATCACTGATTAGATTCGATATAAAAAAAGGTCATTAAGGCAATCCTAATGAATAAAATAAAAACTCGTTTTGCACCCAGTCCAACTGGTTATCTTCACGTCGGCGGCGCTCGTACTGCACTCTATTCTTGGCTTTATAGTCGACATAATAACGGCGATTTTGTCTTACGTATTGAAGACACCGATCTTGAGCGTTCAACACAAGAAGCCATTGACGCCATAATGGATGGAATGAACTGGTTGAGTTTAAATTGGGATGAAGGTCCTTACTATCAAACTAAACGCTTCGAACGTTATCATGCCGTTATCGATCAAATGCTTAGCGCCGGGACAGCTTATCGCTGTTACTGTTCTAAAACACGATTAGACAATTTACGTGAAGAGCAGATGGCTAGAGGCGAAAAACCTCGTTATGATGGCTGCTGCCGTGATCATGCTCATAATCATACACCGAATGAAGCTCACGTAGTGCGCTTTCGTAACCCGCCAGAAGGCGCTGTGATTTTTGAAGATCAAATCCGTGGCCCAATTGAATTTAGTAATCTTGAGCTAGATGATCTTATCATACGCCGTACCGATGGCTCTCCTACCTATAATTTCTGTGTTGTTATTGATGACTGGGATATGAAAATCACTCATGTGATCCGTGGTGAAGATCATATTAATAATACTCCGCGACAAATTAATATATTAAAAGCACTTGGCGCGCCAATACCTGTATATGCGCATGTTTCAATGATCTTGGGCGATGATGGTAAAAAATTATCTAAACGTCATGGGGCGGTCAGTGTCATGCAATACCGCGATGACGGTTATCTACCAGAAGCCTTATTAAACTATTTGGTACGTCTCGGATGGTCCCATGGCGATCAAGAAATCTTTAGCCGGGATGAAATGATCAGTTATTTTTCCTTAGATGCGATTAGCAAATCCGCTAGTGCCTTTAATACCGACAAATTATTGTGGCTTAATCATCATTATATCAATTCATTACCTGCCGAATATGTTGCTACTCATTTAGCATGGCACATTGAGCAGCAAGGTATCGATACCCAAATCGGACCAAGCTTAGCAGATATAGTCAAGCTTCTCGGTGAACGCTGTAAGACCTTAAAAGAAATAGCCACTTCATGTCGCTATTTCTATCAGGATTTTGCTGAGTTCGACGCCGGCGCCGCTAAAAAACATTTACGCCCAATAGCGCGCTTGCCATTAGAAACGGTACGGGCAAAATTAGCAGCAATTAGCAATTGGACATGTGAAAATGTCCATCAGGCAATTGAATCAACGGCGACAGAACTTGAAATTGGGATGGGAAAAGTGGGTATGCCACTACGGGTCGCCGTGACAGGAACAGGCCAATCGCCAAGTGTTGATGCCACTGTGCATGCTATTGGCCAAACTCGTTCATTAAAACGTATTGATAACGCTTTGGTTTATATTAATCAACGTGAAAAAAGTGCTAACTAATGAAATTAGGCTAGCGTAAAAACACATTATTATTGTAACTTTATTTATCATACGAGGCTGTATGAGCATTTTTTCATCGGTTAACCGCTATTTTTATATTAATCGATTGACAGTCTTATACAGCTTGCATATCATGCGCTCGTCTAATCGACTTTGTGTAGGGGCTATAGCTCAGCTGGGAGAGCGCTTGCATGGCATGCAAGAGGTCAGCGGTTCGATCCCGCTTAGCTCCACCAAATTTAAATTCCAGCCAAATAGTTTTAATCGATCTTAAAACCACATTGTTTACTATGAACGCTTTAGTGGTTTAACTAAATTGTCTAGTCCTTCTACTTTCACTGTTAATGTCATTTCCATTAAATAACCTAATCTCCCTTGAGGAAATTCACCATTACGCGCAAACCAAAGTAAATATTCTTCGGGTAAATCGATCAAAACCCTTCCTTTGTATTTACCAAATGGGATAACAGTATTAGCAATATCGATCAGATCCTGTTTCTGCATACAGCATTCCAATGTATTCGTTGATTGAAGCAAACGCGACATTCGTTAATAAAGAATGCCGCTTGGTAAAACTGACGATTAAATTATCACAAAACTAAGCCCGTTATCGCGGCAGATAAGAAACTTACTAGCGTGGAACCATATAATAATCTTAAGCCAAAACTAGAAACGACATTTCCCTGTTTTTCATCGAGGCCTTTAATTGCGCCGGCAACAATTCCTATTGATGAAAAGTTAGCAAAAGAGACTAAAAAGACCGACAAAATACCCACTGAACGAGGAGATAACTCAGCGGCAATTTGTTTCAAATAGCCCATCGCTACAAATTCATTAGACACTAATTTGGTGGCCATAATACTACCCACTTGAAGTGCATCTTCAGCAGGAATACCCAAAATCCAAGCTAATGGATAAAACACATAGCCTAAACAATCCTGAAAGCTTATTCCTATCACTGCACTGAAAATGGCATTAATTCCGGCAATAATCGCAATAAAACCAATCAACATGGCCGCGACAATTAAAGCAACTTTAAAACCCGCCAGAATATATTCGCCTAACATTTCAAAAAAACTTTGTCCATCATGCAGATGACTGACTTGAATATCCTCTTCCTCTTTTACTGAATAAGGATTAATTAACGATAGGATAATGAATGTACTAAACATGTTTAGGATCAGTGCCGCAACGACGTACTTAGGCTCAAGCATTCCCATATAAGCGCCAACAATCGCCATAGACACCGTCGACATGGCTGTTGCTGCCATTGTATACATACGACGTGGCGACATTTGACTCAATATATCTTTATATGCAATAAAGTTTTCTGATTGACCGAGAATTAATGAACTGATCGCATTAAAAGATTCCAGCTTTCCCATACCATTAACTTTAGCCAGTAATGTGCCGATTATTTTAATAATAAAAGGTAACACTTTGATATGTTGCAAGATGCCAATTAGCGCTGAGACAAAAATAATTGGACACAATACGCGTAAAAAGAAGGTAGCGAGATTTGCATCCATCATACCACCAAATACAAAATCGGTGCCCGCCGCTGCATAAACTAATAGATAATCAAAAAATTTAGCAAATCCAGCAATAAATCCCTGTCCAATATCTGAATTGAGGAAGAACCAAGCTAACAGTAACTCAATAATTAATAGTTGCAAAACGTAACGAATGCGAATACTAGCACGATCGCTACTGGTTAAAATCGATAATCCACCAATGAGAATAATGGATAAAAGAAAGTGAAAAACTGCAGACAAAAATATTTCCAAGTCGGTTTTTAATTTAACAAATAGTTATATTATTTTATGTAATAGAAAATAATCAGGCGTGATTTTAATCACTAAAAATAACATTAAGTGAGTAAGTTAGTGATTTAACTTGCAGATAGCTAATTGATAATGAATAAAACCATTGCAAAATCAAAGCAGTCAATATCCTGCGAATTACTACGCCAAAAAGCTATAAAATATTAATGATCTTCGAGTAACACTATTAATTCATCCTCATTAATAGTTCTTATTCCTAACTCATTGGCCTTGGCCAATTTAGAACCAGCGGCCTCACCTGCAATCACTAGATCGGTTTTTTTAGAAACACTGCCCGTGACTTTTGCGCCAAGTAATATTAATTTATCTTTTAGCTCATCACGTGTTAAACGATTTAATGTACCGGTTAAAACTATTGTTTTACCAGTGAATGCACTATCGGTTTTCTTAGCCGGCATGGCTGGCCAGCTAATACCAATTTCGTTCACTAATTGATTAACAACATCCCGGTTATGCTGTTCGCGAAAAAAATTAACAATATGCTTCGCCACTATCTCGCCAACATCTTGAACCTTTTTGAGCGACTCTATATCGGCAGCCATAAGAGAAGTTAACGTGGTATAATGGGTCGCCAAATTGCTTGCCGTTGCTTCCCCTACCTCCCGAATACCCAACGCATAAATAAAGCGGGCTAATGTGGTTTGTTTGGATTTATCAAGCGCATTAATTAAGTTTTGTGCCGACTTTGGCCCCATACGCTCTAATCTGGCTAAAATATCCAGATTTAAACGGTAAAGATCAGCCGCTGTCGTTACATACTCTTTATCAACCAATTGATCAATAATCTTATCACCCATTCCTTCAATATCCATTGCTCGGCGTGAAACAAAGTGCTTTAAGGCGCCTTTACGTTGTGCCGCACAAATTAAACCGCCAGTACAACGGATCACCGCCTCACCTTCAATACGCTCAATGGCTGAACCACAAACCGGACAGTGAATAGGAAACCGAATTTCTCGGCTATCAATAGGACGACGATCAGCCAGTACATTAACAATCTGCGGGATCACATCACCCGCTCGGCGAATAACGACGGTATCCCCAATGCGTACACCTAATCGGCCTATCTCATCAGCATTGTGCAATGTTGCATTACTTACAGTAACACCTGCAACCTGAACAGGCTCTAATCGAGCAACTGGCGTAATAGCACCGGTACGCCCCACTTGAAATTCAACATCATGTAATAAAGTTATCTGTTCTTGAGCTGGAAATTTAAATGCTGTCGCCCAACGCGGCGCACGGGCAACAAAACCGAGCTGTTCTTGCAATTGCAATGGATCCACTTTTATAACGACACCATCGATATCAAAACCTAAGCCTAAACGTTCATGCTCAATTTGGTGATAATAGGCTAAAACTTGTTGGCTATTTTGGCAAAGCGCTATCTTATCACTAACGGGTAATCCCCATTTTTTAAACTGCATAAGACATTGATAATGGCTAGCAGGTAATTGCCCACCGGCCAGAAGGCCAAAACCATAACAAAAAAAGGACAAGGGCCTTTTGGCAGTAATACGGGGATCAAGCTGACGTAATGAGCCTGCCGCGGCATTACGTGGATTGGCAAAAATTTTACCATCATCACGCCGAGCTTCTTCATTTAGCTTTTCAAACCCCCGATGGGTCATAAAAACTTCACCACGAATTTCAATCCGCTCAGGAATATTATCGCCGGTTAAACGCAGCGGAATTGCTCGAATAGTACGAATATTGGCAGTTATATTTTCGCCGGTGGTACCATCACCCCGCGTAGCTGCTTGTACCAGTTCACCCTGTTCATATAACAAACTGACTGCTAAACCATCTAATTTAAGCTCACAACAAAATGTCAACTGACTATTATTTTTTAAACGATCATGCACTCGTTTATCAAAAGCTAAATAACTCTCTTCATCAAAAACGTTATCTAGAGACAGCATCGGTATTTCATGGCGTACCTGCTCAAAAGCCGTTAATGGCGCAGCACCGACTCGTTGTGTTGGCGAATCAGCCGTGATCCATTCTGGATGCTCAGCCTCTAATTTTTTCAATTCCTGCATCATCCGATCATATTCTGCATCAGGTATTTCAGGCGTATCTAATACATGATAAAGATATTCATGATGCCGTAATTGCTGTTTAAGCCGTGCAAGATAATTTTGTTGTTCTTTCATTATTCACCATACAACTAAAGACAAAACCCCCGCTATCACGGGGGTCGATTACTAATCATGCTACTATTTAAGTTAATGCATTTCTAATTCGGCTATGATATACCTCAATCATTTGGGGAGTCAGCATTTTGCGATCCTCATCAAGTACGACACCACCAACATCAGCCGCAATACGTTGGGCTGCTTGCAACATCAATTTGAAGTTTTGGGCTGAATCACCATATGAAGGTACCATCATAAATATAGAAATACCCGGCGTGGTGAAATCAGACATGGCTTCGGGCTCAAAAGAACCAGGTTTCACCATATTAGCTAAGCTAAATAAAATCTGCCCAGAACCAGAAGGATCAACATGACGATGAAATATCTGTTTTTCACCAAACTGAAAACCTGATTGAAAAATACTTTGTAACAATAGATCACCACCTAAAACTTGACCTTGCAGAGCCGCAACATGTAAAACAACAACAAGATCTTTTTTATTAGCTTCAGCAGCTAATTTACTGTGTTGCTCTCCTCCAGCAGAATGTTCAACTTGACCAACAACCTGCTGGTTGCTTTCTGCTGTGTTTGCTACGAAAGATCCTTCCCTTTCTTCACTATTCATTGAATTTAGCGCAGGCTCAGAAATTTCCAGTTCAAGCTGTTTAGTTTGAACGTTTTTTTCTTGCTTAACACCCGATCCAATTTCTACTTCAGTATCAGCTAAATGTGGATCATCGTTAAAGGTTTTAACGACCTTTGATGATTCAGATTTTCGGGAAGCAAATTGTTGATTTGCCTGCTGATCAGTTAATTTAGATGCCGATTGTTGTGCCTCCACCGTTTTATCATCAAGCGATGGCGAGCCTACACTCTCAGGTGTATCCTGGTTAGGTTGTTTACGGCGCTTCATAGGGCGATCTTTAAATAGCTTCGAACGCTCTTTACGACTTGTCCAAAAGCCATGTAACAGTAAAGCTATTATAGCTATCGCACCAACGACCACTAATATTAGACGCAAATCCTGCATCGCTCTATCTCTGTTGTTTGAAAAATAATCGCCACCATGGCGCTATCATTATATTAAGAGTATTTGCCAATAACGTTAAGTGCAACCCTCTACATAATTTTCTTACAAAAAGTTAGATATTTATTCTTTTTTTGCTGTTTTTTTAGCCAACAAAATACTAGCCAGCTAAAAATCCTATCTATATGATACAAGATCAAATCTAAAGGAGAAAATATGAAGTATGATTAATTCAATAAAATCACTAAAAACTGCGAACGGTTTCTATTATTTTGCTCAAGGATGGCAGCTAGTTACTCGCCCTGGTATAAGACGTTTCGTTATCTTACCTCTATTAGCAAATATTATTTTACTTGGTAGTGCCTTTTGGTGGCTTTATAGTAAATTAGGCGACTGGATCCAAACGTTACTCTCTTATGTTCCCAGCTGGATGCAGTGGTTAAGTTATCTAATATGGCCTATTGCCGTGATCTCGATTTTGCTTATATTTGGCTACTTCTTTAGTACTATCGCCAATTTTATTGCTTCTCCTTTTAATGGCTGGCTAGCAGAAAAATTGGAAGCCGAATTAACGGGAACACCGGCACCCAATAGCAGTTTTGCGGTACTTATTGCAGATATACCGCGAATCTTAGCGCGGGAAGTAACCAAATTATGCTACTACCTTATTCGTGTTATTCCGTTGCTTATCCTATTTTTTATTCCCGGTATTGCGCAAACAATCGCCCCGATTTTATGGTTTTTATTTGGTGCTTGGATGATGGCAATTCAATATTGTGATTATCCTTTTGATAATCATAAAGTAAAATTTGATCAAATGAAGTTGGCCCTTGCTACGAATCGAGCAACCAGTATCCAGTTCGGTGCATTAGTCAATTTGTTGACCATGATCCCGATTATCAATCTGGTTATCATGCCTGTTGCAATCTGTGGTGCAACAGCAATGTGGGTTGATCTTTACCGTCTGCGCCATACCAGCTCTTAACTCAAATGCTGAAGTTAGCTAAAATTTTTTACACTGACTTCAGCTATTCTCAGATGGCAACAATAATCATAAAAAAGAGGGTTGCCTATTTGATGCTAATAACCACAATCAGCTAAAAAATTGCGCTTAATTCATGGCAACATAATCCTTAGTTAGCACTAAATATTGTGTTATATCCGTTAGTAAAAATTTATCAAGACGCGATAACTACCTCTTCAATATAACAATAATATAAATTTTTATTTCCAAAATAATTCGCTTAGCGTATGGTGATTAGTACTATATTTAGGCATGTTTATAGCTTTTGAAAAATACTAAGGACGATCGATGAGTAACATCTATGAAGATAACTCACTAACTATTGGTCATACTCCATTAGTTCGTTTGAAACACTTTGGTAACGGAAATTTGTTAGCAAAAATCGAATCACGTAATCCGAGTTTTAGCGTAAAATGCCGTATTGGCGCAAATATGATTTGGGATGCAGAAAAAAAGGGACTGTTAACCCCTAAACTATCCAAATTAGCAACCAATAAAACTTTAATCGAGCCGACTAGTGGCAATACCGGGATTGCCCTAGCTTACGTAGCCGCTGCACGCGGATATAAGCTTACCTTGACTATGCCTGAAACAATGAGCCTTGAGCGGCGTAAATTATTAAAAGCGCTTGGTGCTAATCTAGTCTTAACTGAAGGTGCTAAGGGCATGAAGGGCGCAATTGAAAAAGCAATCGAAATCGTTGCCGGTGCACCTGATCAATACCTTCTTTTGCAACAATTTAATAATCCAGCAAATCCTGGAATTCATCAAAAAACAACCGGACCGGAAATTTGGCAAGATACAGATGGTCAAATCGCTGCTGTCGTCGCGGGAGTTGGTACTGGTGGTACAATTACTGGCATTGGCCGTTATTTAAAAAAAACAGCAGGCGGTGAGGCCATTAAAATGATTGCTGTTGAGCCTGCCGCATCACCAGTAATAAGCCAGACATTAGCTGGTAAAGAAATAAAGCCGGGTCCACACAAAATCCAAGGCATTGGCGCTGGTTTTATTCCTGATAACCTTGATCTCTCTCTTATTGATGGTGTATTTGCTATTAGCGACGACGAAGCGATACAGACCGCTCAGTTAATTATGCAGAAAGAAGGTATTTTAGCCGGTATATCATCAGGCGCTGCGGTTGCAGCCGCGGTAAAATTAGCCGCAAAACCAGAATTTCAAAATAAGAATATTGTGGTTATTTTACCTTCTTCCGGTGAACGTTATTTGAGTACAGATTTATTTTCTGCTGCCCAACCACGCTAATAACTATTTTTGAGCACAATTAGCTAAAAAAGCACTTTAAAAGTGCTTTTTTTGTGTTGTAGATCAAAGTTTAGTGTGGATTAAGATGATTTCTTGAAACGAGTTTAGTATTTAAGTCACTAATTATTTCGACAATCGAAATTAATCAAAAAATGAGCAGTAAAAATTTTACTGATAGAACATAAACTAGGCAAATTATCATGCCTGGCTATAATGTCGGTATACATAAAATTTATGATTGATAATAAAATGAAAACGTTTTTCTTATATTATCACTGAAAAGTAATACGCAAATTCAAATTATTTCAGCTAAAATATTTTGGATTTACTAATAAAAAATATTAAGTTTGTTGAGGGAAATAATATGTTCCAACAAGAAGTCACCATCACAGCACCTAATGGTCTTCACACTCGCCCGGCGGCTCAATTTGTCAAAGAGGCAAAAAGTTTTTCTTCTGAAATAACACTTACCTATAATGGCAAATCGGCTAGCGCAAAAAGCCTATTTAAACTGCAAACACTCGGATTGACTCAGGGAACTGTTGTCACTATTTCTGCCGAAGGTGAAGATGAGCAGAAAGCAGTAGAACATCTGGTTAAGCTGATGGCTGAATTGGAGTAATGACATACGGGCAATATAGCATTTATCTTCTATTTTTTATCCCTGGATACCTTTATCCGGGGATATCTATTTAACCGTAAGTATTAAAGCCATAGTCCTATGAGCTAACTATTTTTCGCCCATTGGTAGTAAGGTAACATTTATGATTTCAGGAATTTCAGTATCACCAGGTATCGCCTTCGGCAAGGCACTAATTCTTAAAGAAGCGCCAATTGTTGTCAATCAAAAGAAAATTTCTGATGACCAAATTGACAGTGAAATTAACCGCTTTATTGCTGGACGCGTAAAAGCAATAGAACAATTAAAAACGATAAAAAAGACCGCAGAAAAAAATCTTGGTGAAGAAAAAGCGGAAATATTTGAAGGTCATATAATGCTGCTTGAAGATGAAGAACTTGAGCAGGAAATTCTTTCTTTCATAAAAAAAGAGCACAAAACTGCAGATGCTGCAGCGCAAAAAGTGATTGAAGAACAGGCCACAGCATTAGAAGAATTAGATGACGAATACCTCAAAGAGCGTGCCGCTGATGTCAGAGATATTGGTAAACGCCTGCTAAAAAATATTCTCGGATTGCCTATTGTTGATCTTGGTTCAATTACAGAAGAAGTCATTTTGGTTGCAGCTGATCTTACCCCGTCTGAAACAGCACAATTAAACTTGCAGAAAGTGCTTGGCTTTATTACCGATTTAGGCGGACGCACGTCTCATACTTCAATTATGGCCCGATCGCTGGAAATTCCGGCTATTGTTGGCACCAGCAATGCAACCAAGAATATCCAACAAAGTGATTATATTATTTTAGATGCTATCAATAATCATATTTATCAAAATCCATCTGATAGCGAGATTGACAAGCTTAAACAAATTAAAGAAGAATATTTACGTGAAAAAAGCGAGCTCGCAAAATTGAAAGATTTGCCAGCAATAACTTTAGATGGTCATCAAGTTGAAGTTTGTGCAAATATTGGTACTGTACGTGATGTAGAAGGTGCGGAGCGTAATGGCGCTGAAGGTGTAGGATTATATCGTACTGAATTTCTGTTTATGGATCGCAATAATCTTCCTAGCGAAGAAGAACAATTTCAGGCTTATAAAGCAGTCGCAGAAGCGATGGATCCACAAGCTATTATTATTCGTACCATGGATATTGGTGGAGATAAAGATCTTCCTTATATGAACCTACCGAAAGAAGAGAATCCCTTTCTTGGCTGGCGAGCAATTCGTATTTCCCTTGACCGCAAGGAAATCCTTCATGCTCAATTACGTGCTATTTTAAGAGCCTCTGCCTTCGGTAAGCTACGTATTATGTTTCCTATGGTCATTTCTGTAGAAGAAATTCGTACCTTGAAAGAAGAATTAGCAATACTTAAAAAACAGTTAACCGAGGAAAAGCACGCTTTCGATCAATCGATTGAAGTTGGAATAATGATTGAAACACCAGCAGCTGCCGTTATTGCTCATCATTTAGCAAAAGAAGTTGATTTTTTCAGTATCGGAACCAATGATCTAACACAGTATACCTTAGCCGTTGATCGCGGAAATGATCTGATTTCTCATCTTTATAATCCAATGTCTCCTTCCGTATTGAAACTTATTAAACAAGTTATTGATGCTTCTCATTCAGAAGGTAAATGGACAGGCATGTGTGGTGAGCTTGCTGGTGATGAACGTGCTACACTATTATTACTTGGTATGGGATTAGATGAGTTTAGTATGAGTGCAATCTCAATCCCAAGTATTAAAAAAATTATCCGAAATGCAAATTTCAAAGATGCAAAAACATTAGCAGAACAAGCTCTTAATCAACCGACAGCGAAGGAATTGATGGATTTGGTTGAAACATTTATTAAAGAAAAAACACTTTGCTAAAATCATCAACCAACTCTTGACCCCATAAGAAAACAATTAATTAGGAGAAGATCCATGGGTCTGTTTGACAAACTCAAATCACTGGTTTCAGATGATAAAAATAGCACCGGTAATATTGATATTATTGCCCCAATTTCAGGTGAAATTGTTAATATAGAAGATGTTCCAGATGTTGTTTTTGCCGAGAAAATTGTTGGTGATGGTATTGCTATTAAGCCTACTGGTAACAAAATTGTTGCTCCAGTTGATGGGACGATTGGTAAAATATTTGAAACTAACCATGCATTTTCTATTGAATCAGATAATGGTATTGAGCTATTTGTCCATTTTGGTATTGATACAGTTGAGTTAAAGGGTGAAGGATTTACTCGCCTAGCAGAGGAAGGGCAAAAAGTTCAAAAAGGCGATTTAGTGCTTGAACTTGATCTTCCTCTATTAGAAGAAAAAGCAAAATCGACATTAACACCCGTGGTGATTTCTAATATGGATGAAATAAAAGAGCTAACTAAACTAACTGGCTCTGTCGTTGTAGGTGAAACCGTTATTATGCAGATCAAAAAATAAACTACAATTCTTCCCTTCATGAATTATTTATGAAGGGAATTTCGCCTTCATATCACGATTTAGTCGCAAGAACTGTTTCCTGTAAGCAACAATTTGTCTTTAATATAATTTAATTCAATCAAATAACCCGGTAGAAAGATAGCGATCCCCTCTATCACAAATAATAGTCACAATAATCGCCCCAGGATTTTGTTTAGCAACGCGCAATGCGCCTGCCACTGCGGCGCCTGAACTAACACCACAAAAGATGCCTTCATCTATTGCTAATTTCTTCATCATTTGTTCTGCTTCTATCTGAGTAATATCGAATATTCTATCAACTTGTTCAGATTTGAATATACTAGGAATATAATCTTGCGACCAACGCCGAATTCCTGGAATATAGCTATGTTCTGCCGGTTGCAAACCAATAATTTCTATTTTATTTGATTTGGATTTTAAATATTGGCTGACACCGGTAATTGTCCCGGTTGTCCCCATACTGGAGACAAAATGTGTGATCCGCCCCGCCGTCTGGCACCAGATTTCAGGGCCTGTCGTCATAAAATGGGCTAATGGATTATCATGATTATTAAATTGATCAAGTACCTTACCTTCATATCGAGATTGCATCCTTAATGCAAGATCACGTGCCCCTTCCATTCCTTCCGCTTCACTTACCAGAACTATTTCAGCACCATAAGCTCGCATCACTGACTGACGCTCAATACTCATATTTTCCGGCATTAATAATTTTAGTTTATATCCTTTTATGGTGGCTATCATTGCCAATGCAATTCCTGTATTACCACTAGTTGCTTCAATTAAGGTATCACCAGGTGTAATTTGACCGCGCTTTTCTGCTTGCTGGATCATAAAAAGTGCCGCTCTATCTTTGACTGAACCGGCAGGATTATTCCCCTCTAGTTTTACCCAAATCTCAGCATCCCAATTTTTAGTCAATCTTTTAAGTTTAACTAATGGCGTATTACCAATAAATTTTTCCAAATAACTCACATTATTTACCTGATTATTTTTATAGTAAAGAATAAAATAACGCTAAAATTATTATACACAACAAAAATAGCTGATAATCCCGGCGATAAATTTATAATATGCCACGTTAATTAAAGAATGTAATAATTCATTGTTTATGTCATGCTTTGATAATTTACTACTAAATTAAATTATTATTGTGCAGACCAAATAATACTACTAACTTTCCAGTTAGCTAAAATATCATTTGATGGCACTAAATTTTTAGGCCCACTATTTGCCAGTAAAACGATAAGTGACATAGGTAGATTGGGGAGAAACACAATTGATGGTTAACATATTAGTTTGATCTGGCTCAGGGTAACAACTACCTTGCACTGCATTTTGGTAGATTTGTGAAAATGCTGTGCCTATTTGTGTCTCCCACACAGTTTTTATATCTTCATCCATAATTTCAATTCGCTTAACTTCCCCCTTTTCAACACCATAAATGACTATTTTTTCTTGATCATTTTTTATACCTTGAAAAAGAGATATTAACTGCCCTTGCTCAGTTTGCATGCCAGAACGAAAATGGTATCGGTTATCTAATGCTGCTGCAATAATCTGCTCTTTCATCGGGGTCATTTTATTAATCTGACCCATGCCGGTAGCAGAAATTTTAACTGAACTAGCAAACCAATTCATTGGATATAAATTTGACCATGAAATACTACTACATCCTGTAAGTGAAAATAAGCTCGTTAGAAATGACACTTTTAACCAATTTAATCGGCTGTTCCCAAAAAGTTGTGGCATAAAAACCCCTTGAAATTAATTTACAACATAATAAAAAAGTAAAAAATATTAATAATTTTATTTAATATATGTTTATAATATGTGAAGTTAACAGCATGATAGAATACAGGTTAACAATCTACAAAAAATCAAGCAAAACAAGCTTTTTCTAAATATAGAGGCAAATTAACTTTTATTAATCTGACAATTTTGAAATAACTCACTAATACTCATAAAAAATTTTTCCAAAAAAAAATCAATAAAATTTTATATCAAAAAAGAGAAATATTGCTATCATCAAATTAATTGCGTTAATCACTTAAACGCTTGATCATCAATTAATCGTTTTGTATATAAAATATTTTCCTGTTGCAACTCTTCGTAAGCCATTTTCTCACACATACAGATGGTCGCATCATTTTCTTCCGGTACTAAAAACATAATTTGTGGACATCCCTTAGCAATTAATTTTTTTTCTAAACGACTAATTAATGCATTGGCAATCCCTCTAGCGCGATATTCAGGATGAACAGCTAAATAATAAGCAGAGCCTTGATAACCATCGTATCCTCCCATGATAGTACCAACAACTTCACCTGCCATTTCAGCGACTAAAAAAAGATCTGGGCCTGATAGCATCTTGCGCTCGATATCCGCTTCAGGATCTCTATCTGTTTGGATTAGCTGACAAAGCTCCCATAGTGTGATGATTTCTTCAAAATCATCTTGCCGAAAGGTTCTTATTTCCATATTTTCTTACCTAGTTAGCGAGGAATAAAGATTTGCATTCTTATCATCTAAACAAAAATGATAGTAGCAAAATAAAATGGATAAGATAGCGCCAAAATGTTGATTTTATGCCCCATAAATCATTATTTCACTTTTAAATAATTTAATTTATTTACAATAAACCATATGGTTATCACTTAAACCTATTATTCTATTTACTTAACACCGCGCTGCTTAGCTTTTTAATACCAAATAATTTAAATTTACTAAAATAATAATAACAGCATTAAATAATTGTAGAATTTTATTTGTTAAAATTAATTTTATATTAAATCCATTCTGACGATAAGAAAATAGCTAAATACTTCCGCTTTTAAACTGATATTGGGTAAGATTAACTTTACTACCCAATAATTATAGTATTAACCATAGACTTAAACTGGTAACAACGACAGTTTTTAAATAGGCTGCAATTCCCTTACTGAACTAACGGAAACATGTATCACTCTACGATTAGTATCAATAGGCAATCATATTTAATATTTTGCTAGCGTTATTGCCATACTAACCAATCTATTAATAACAAAATGCACTCAGACAGCATTAAGTGTATACTTAAACGCTAATCTCCTGCTCTAATAATCAAAATTAATGTTATGAATATACCTGATATTAATGCAGTGAAGGCATTTCTTCTCACTTTGCAAGATAAGCTGTGTCAACAACTTGAACATGTCGATAACAACGCTAAATTTGCCGAACAAAACTGGCAACATAAACAAAAAGGATGAGGTCGGAGTCGTATATTAAAAAATGGGACAATTTTTGAGCAAGCGGGAGTTAACTTTTCACATATCAGTGGTGAGCAATTACCTGCTTCTGCCTCAGAAAATCGCCCACTACTAGCAGGACGTCGCTATCAAGCAATGGGCGTTTCTTTAGTGACGCATCCACTCAACCCTTATATTCCAACAGCTCATGCTAATGTCCGCTTTTTCATTGCAGAAAAACCAGGTGAACCATCCGTATGGTGGTTTGGTGGGGGATTTGATTTAACTCCCTATTATGGTTTTGAAGAAGATATTATACACTGGCATAAGACGGCACTCGCTGTATGTTTACCTTATGGAAAAGAAATTTATCCTAACTATAAAAAATGGTGTGATCGCTATTTTTTTATCAAACATCGCAATGAGCCACGTGGCGTTGGTGGTCTATTTTTTGATGATTTAAACCAACCTGATTTTACTACCTGCTTTCACTTCGCTCAGGATGTAGGTATTGACATCCTCCCCCACCTTCACACTTCGTGACTCAGGAGGGGGATTCCCGTTAGTCGGAGACTATCTGATCGCTCAGAAGCCTGGTTCCTGCTGCTGACGGCATTACTGCACCGTTCACTTCACAGGCTAACACGGCATGTCCTGCCGCTAAAATGTTACGAGCTCCGTTGATATCTGCGTTCTCTGTATACCCGCACTCAAGGCACTCGAATCTACTTTGTGATTGACGATTTTCTTTCGCTGTATGACCACAACATGCACACCGTTGACTTGTATATGCCGGAGGCACAGCTAATACCTGACCACCGCGCCATAGCTGCTTGTACTCAAGCTGACGGCGCATTTCATACCAACCCTGATCCAGTATCGAACGGTTAAGTCCTGATTTTGCCCTGACATTCCGTCCGTGCTGCTCTTGTGTACCTTTTGCCGATTTCGACATGTTACTGACCTTTAAGTCCTCAATGACGATCATCGCGTGGTTTTGCTGATTTCACTGGTGACTTTGTGAAGGTAGTCTTTGCGGATATTGGTTATATGCGAGTGGAGACGTTGGATTTTTCGCTTCTGTTTTTTCCAGTTATTGCTGAATTTAACTTTACAGCTTAACTGACGCTGGAATTTCGCCAGCTTTTTTTTGGTTGGTTTTAAAACTGTTTACAGGTTCAAACACTGTGCCGTCTGACAGCGTGGCGAGTCTGGTTACACCTGCATCCAAACCAATCATTGTTGCTGACGAATGAGGCTGAATGTCCATTTCCAGTTCGACCTGAAACGATATATACCAGTGTCCCGCATGTTGGCTAACGGTTGCGTTTTAATCTTACCGTACAGCTTTTGCGACTGCCGGAACTTTACCCATACCAAACCTGACGGTAATCTCACTCTGCCATTATCGAGCTGACAATATTTATCAAAATTAACAAAACGAACTGAATCACGCCCGTCATTTTTCCTTTTAAATACAGGAGCTTTTGCTGCCAGTTTTTTATCAAAGCAGCGTTTCCATGCCCCGTGCAGATCTTTGAGTTTCTGCTGAAGATTATCCGTGTAGGCTTCTTGCAAAAGGAATGTTCCGGCTTTTTTTTCCATTCTGTGAGCATCCGATTTAGTTCAAACGCTGACGGTAGTTTACCGCCGGATTCAATAATGCGTTGCGTCTCTGCTAGCCCGTAATTCCAGATAAAACGAGCGCATCCGCACAACTGCCGCAAACGTTGCGACTGTTTTTCGGTTGGTTCGAGTCTGAATTTGTAGGCTTTTAGAATTAGCATTATTACTCAGTGTGTAGTAAATTATCTCACTATCTTACCGTATATCCGGTTAATTTCAATGCAAAAATATAAAATCAACCGTTCAAGACATGCAGCGTTTCTTTTACATGTTCACCTTGTCTTTGTGACTAAGTACCGAAAGAAAGTACTCAGTGGCTTGCACTACAAAGCATTTCATCAGTATGCAGGTGAAGTGTGTCGCGACTTTGGGGCTGATTTAAAGGAAAGTAACGGAGAGTCCGATCACGTTCATATGCTGATCGAGTACCCGCCCACAGTGCAGTTGTCAGTACTAGTAAACTCGCTGAAAGCGGTAACGTCTCGTCGTCTGCGTAATGAGTTTCTAGACTTGCGTGGGGCTTACGGCAAGCCAGTGTTGTGGTCTCGATCATACTTTGCAGGTTCGTGCGGGGGAGCACCGCTGGAAGTTGTTAAGCAATACATTCAAAATCAGCGTGGCTGATCATTCTTCGGGCTTTTCAAGCCCGACCAAATTCCCCTCCCACCTTATGTCGGTGGGAGTACCCTTTGGAGGTTAAGATGGTTTTCTTAATGCATATTTGCCGATTGTTGAAAAAAGAAAACAGATAGCTTGGGGGGAGCGCGAACGCCAATTTCAGTTATATCGTCGAGGACGTTATGCAGAATTTAATTTGGTGTGCGATCGTGGAACCCTATTTGGGTTACAAACTGGCGGCAGAACAGAGTCAATTTTAATGTCCTTACCACCACTAGTTCGCTGGGAATATAATTATCATCCTGAATCCAATTCAGATGAAGAAAAACTTTATAACCAATTTTTAATTGCAAAAGAGTGGGTATAAAGCTGAACAGCACACTTATTTTTAAGCGTGCCTTTTGTGATTAACGTTTTTTAAGATGCGCGATTAGACGTTTACGCTTACGCAACTGTGTTGGCGTTAATTTATTTTTTTTACCGGCATAAGGATTATCACCTTCTTTAAATTGGATGCGTATCGGCGTCCCCATAACCTGTAATGTGCGGCGAAAATAGTTCATTAAATAACGTTTATAAGAATCCGGTAAATCAGCAACTTGATTACCATGGATGACTACAATCGGTGGATTATAACCACCGGCATGCGCATATTTCATTTTAACTCTGCGGCCTCGTATTAGTGGTGGCTGATGCTCTTCTTCTGCCATCTTCATTATACGCGTTAATAATGCTGTACCCACTCGCCGGGTTGCCGATTCGTAAGCCTCATGAATAGACTCAAATAGATTACCTACACCACTACCATGCAACGCTGAAATAAAATGAACTTTGGCAAAATCAATAAAACCTAAGCGTAAATCCAGCATATCTTTTACCGATTGACGATCTTCTTGTGACATACCATCCCACTTATTGACGACAATCACCAAAGAACGTCCAGCATTCAAAATAAAGCCTAGTAATGATAAGTCTTGATCAGAGATCCCTTGCCGGGCATCAATAACAAGTAAAACAACATTAGCATCTTCAATTGATTGTAATGTTTTGATCACCGAGAATTTTTCGACGGTTTCAGTTATTTTTCCCCGTTTACGAACACCAGCAGTATCAATCAGTACATATTCGCATCCATCACGTTCCATCGGAATATAAATGCTATCACGCGTGGTACCAGGCAGATCATAAACAACGACCCGCTCCTCGCCCAAAATACGGTTAGTTAATGTCGATTTACCCACATTTGGTCGACCAACAATCGCTAATTTAATGGGTAGTGAACGCGGATCAAAGGTTTCTTCTTCACTATTTTCAATCGCCAGTTTCTCTTCCTGAGCCTGCCAATAAGCCGCATTGGCTTCCTCTTCCGATAATTCCATATCATTGGCTATTTTTTGCACAGAATAGGGAGCAACCACTTTTTCTATCAGTTGAGTAACACCACGGCCATGGGATGCGGCAATCGGATAAATATCTTTAATGCCAAGTGCATAAAAATCACCTAATACCGTATCAATATCCAAACCATCGGTTTTATTTGCTAGCAGGTAAGTATCCTTCTTACGACTGCGCAAATGTTTAGCAATCACATGATCTGCTGGCATTAATCCCGAACGCACGTCAACCATAAAAAAAACAATATCAGCCTCTTCAATTGCCAGTAAGGATTGAGAAGCCATATGGGTTTCTATCCCCTCTTCTGAACCATCGATACCACCGGTATCGATAATAATGAATTCCTGCCCTGCAAACTCTGCTTTACCGTATTTTCGGTCACGCGTTAAACCAGGAAAATCAGCAACCAGTGCATCCCTGGTTCGAGTTAATCGGTTAAATAAGGTAGATTTTCCTACATTTGGACGCCCTACTAGCGCAATGACAGGTATCATTTTTAAGATGCCTCATAAAAATTAAAATCGGTATTCTGATTTCAATCTTCAGAATACTAAAATATAAAACGGCCGCGAAAATTAGCAGCCGTTAATTCTATCTGGAAAATAAAAAAATGTCAGAAAATTAACGTTCAATCAGATATACGGTTCCATCTTTTGCCTGAATAAGTAACTTGTCACTGGCAATCACCGGACGGCTGCGTAATCCCGAACTATCAACTTTATTTTGTGCCACAAATTGACCATCTTGGGTATCTAACCAATGGAGATAACCTTCTCCATCACCAACCACTAAATAACCATCATAAATAGCCGGTGCAGTTAAATTACGATGTAATAAGGCATCTTGAGTCCATAGAGTAACACCATCACTTTTGCGAATTGCCAACACGCGATCATTTTGATCAACTAAGTAGATAATATCATTAACAACAATAATATCATTCACCGATCCTAGATCCCGCTTCCAAATAATTTGGCTAGAACGCATATCCATTGCCACTAAATCACCATTGTACGCAATAGCAAAAATAGCGCCTGAATTAATATCAATAACCGGCGTCATATTAATATCGTGTAAACGATCAATTTCGGTTGCACCACGGATCTGAGAAATATATTGTTGCCACGCAATCTGTCCTTGAGCAAGCATTACGGCACTGATACGACCACCATCACTACCAACAATGGCGACGCCATAAGCGGTAGCCGGTGCTGACTTTCCTCTGACTGATAATGTTGAGCTGTCTAAATTAAGACTCCATTTGTTCTGTCCACTCTGCGCATCTAATGCTTGTAACACACCATTACTGGTATGGATCAATACTAAACCATCACTAACTACTGGCTGCGAAAGCGCTTCTCCGGCAACATCCGTTTCCCATGCCATTTCTCCATCAGCTTTATTCAGTGCAATAACTTTACCGGTTTCTGTTCCTATATAAAGTTTATCCCCTGAAACCGTTAAACCGCTAGAAAGTAATGCCGGCAAATTAGCGGTGAAAAAACCAACTTGTTGCGATAAATCAATTGACCATAATATCTCACCTGAATCAACGTCTATTGCTTTCACCGTTCCTTTACGATCTGCGGCATAAACCACAGAATCATCGTAAGTCGGTGAAAGTTGAGAATAATATTTACCACTGCCATCCCCTATCGAGCGATGCCAGATGATAGAAGGAGTAAATTGATTCTCAACCTCAGGTAGAGGAGACATCACGATAGAATCTTTTTCCGTTGAGCATCCCATTAATAAAGTCACTGCCAATAAACCAACCAAGAGCGTTTTACCCAATTGCATGTTAATATTCCTCTTAGTTTGGCAAGTTATTAATTTTTATTTTTAATATTGTCTTCATCATTTCAGCTCCACTTGATTCAATTCCTTTAGAATAAGCAGCACGAGCACCGGCAATATCACCTTTTTTCAGTAATACATCTCCGCGAATATCTTCAACAATCGCACTCCACCCCTTATCCTGCACTTGCGTCAAAGTAATTAGAGCTTGATCTGGCTTATTTAACGCTAGCTGTACGCGCGCCAATCTAACATTAAGTAAATCCTTGAGATCATCTAATTTAGCTATTGCTAATGCCTTTAGTAATGTTTTTTCTGCACCAGCAATATCATTTTTTTCCACCGCAATTTTGGCTAGCTCAATATTGGTCAAAACACCATAAATATTATTTGTTTCGCTAGCAAATCGCTCAGCAGCGGCCATAGCTTGGTGTGAACCGGTCTGCAATTGAGAAGAAATTTGCTCAAAAGATTGAGCACTTTCTTGCAAGCTTTTCGCTTGATGTGATTGCCAATAATTCCAACCAATAATCGCGCCAACTCCGATAACTAGCCCAATTAATAACGCTTTGCCATTGTTGGCAATAAAACGTTTAATAGCATCTATCTGCTCGTTTTCAGTGGTATAGACTTCCACAGAGTCTCCTTTAACCTAAAAGTTCAGCCAAACGTACTGCAATATTCTGCTGAGAAATTTTTTCCTGTTCACCCGTACGTAAATCTTTTATCGTGACTTCACCTGATTGATACTCATCTTCACCTAAAATTAAGGCAATTTTCGCCTGGGATTTATTTGCTCGAGCTAACTGTTTCTTAAAATTACCACCACCATGATGAGTCATTAATTTCAACACTGGCAGTTGATCGCGAATTTTTTCCGCCAGGCCTAATATTGCCTGTTGGCTTGCCTCACCACAAGCAACCAAATAAACATCAACTAAGGAACACTCAGGAACAAAATCTGGATTTATCTGGCGCACCAATAACACCATACGCTCCATTCCCATTGCAAAACCTACTGCTGATGTCGCTTTTCCCCCAAGCTGTTCAACCAGACCATCATAACGCCCACCCGCACATATCGTACCCTGAGCACCTAATGCATCAGTAACCCACTCAAATACGGTGCGATTATAATAATCTAAACCACGAACTAAACGTTGATTAATTCGATATTGAACACCTGCTACATCAAGTAATTTACAAAGTCCAGTAAAATGTTGTTTCGAATCATCATCAAGATAATCAGCCAATAATGGAGCATCATTAAGTAGTTTTTGCACGTCTGGATTTTTTGAATCAAGGATGCGTAATGAATTAGTCGATAGTCGACGCCGGCAATCCTCATCCAATCTATCTTCATATTGTTGCAAAAAAGCGACTAATGCCTGACGGTACTTTGCTCGTGCTGCTAATGAACCAATCGAATTTAATTCCAGTGAGACATGTTTAGCAATTCCCAACTCACGCCACCAACGTGCTGTCATAATGATAAGTTCGGCATCAATATCCGGACCGGCTAAACCAAAAACTTCAGCACCTAGCTGATGGAATTGGCGATAACGTCCTTTTTGTGGTCGCTCATAACGAAACATCGGTCCTAAATACCAAAGACGTTGTTGCTGATTGTACAATAAACCATGTTCGATTCCAGCGCGCACACAACCTGCGGTATTCTCTGGGCGCAATGTTAAACTGTCGCCATCCCGGTCATCAAAACTATACATCTCTTTTTCAACCACATCAGTGACTTCACCTATTGCGCGCGAAAATAATGCGGTTTGTTCTACGATGGGAGTTCGTATCTCACTAAAACCATAACTAGAAAGGATTTGTTTTAATTTGTTTTCAATTTTTTGCCAGAATTGAATATCGGCAGGAAGACAGTCATTCATACCGCGAATAGATTGAATGTTTTTAGCCACGTTATTTCTCTATTTAAAAATCTACCATAATATGGATTATAAAAGTGAATATTAACAGGGTGCAATCCATAAACAAAATTGGCTCACCACAATATTGAGCCAATATTACTAAACTACTTATCTAATCGTTTGATATCAATCCGCCGATTTTCATCCAACATAATAGCCTTTGCCCGAATTTTAGCTTCCAACTGTTCAATCATATCAGTATTATCTAACCGCTGTTTTTGACGAACACCGTCTTCATAAAATCCACTTTTTGCCCTTGCTCCAGTTACACCAAGGGTAGAAACTTCAGCTTCACCAGGACCATTAACAACACAACCAATAATTGAAACATCCATCGGAGTAATAATATCTTCTAATCGCTCTTCTAATGCATTAACGGTACCAATGACATCAAATTCTTGTCGTGAACAGGTTGGACAGGCAATAAAATTAATACCTCGTGAACGAATACGCAGTGATTTTAAAATATCAAAACCAACTTTAACCTCTTCGACGGGATCAGAAGCTAATGAAATACGTAATGTATCACCAATCCCTTCAGCCAATAACATTCCCAGCCCGATAGCTGATTTGACCGAACCTGCTCGCGCACCACCCGCTTCGGTAATACCTAAATGTAAAGGCTGATCAATTTTATCAGCCAGCAACCGGTAAGCGCCTACGGCCAAAAAAACATCTGAAGCTTTAACACTAATCTTAAACTGATCAAAATTTAATCTATCCAATATATCCACATGGCGCATAGCCGATTCAACTAACGCTGCCGGCGTGGGTTCACCATATTTTTCTTGAATATCTTTTTCTAATGAACCACCATTAACACCGATCCGAATAGGAATATTTTTATCACGTGCACATTCAACAACCTGACAAATACGTTCTTCATTACCAATATTACCTGGATTGATGCGTAAACAATCCGCGCCATATTCAGCAACTTTTAGTGCGATACGATAATCAAAATGGATATCAGCAATAACCGGAACATTAACTTGTTGCTTAATGAGCTTAAATGCTTCTGCTGCATCCATTGTGGGTACAGAAACACGTACCATATCAACGCCCACGCGCTCTAAAGATTTAATCTGTTTGACTGTCGCTGCAACATCCGTTGTACGCGTGTTGGTCATTGATTGAACTGTGATTGGTGCACCATCACCAACAGGAACATTACCTACATAAATTCGTGTTGATTTACGCCTTTTTATCGGTGATTGATTATGCATATTACTCTCCCTCAACATCCATGTTTAATAATTTACGCTATTTCTATAATTGAAGCCATCGGATTGACGATGGCTTCTTATTTGTTCACAATTTATCATTATTTATAGATGTTGTCTTACAATATTCATTTACAATCCAGGCAATTTAAACTTAGCTGGACGATTAGCTTTAATAAAACGATTTAGATCAACCGAATTACCTTTGAATAACAAATTAACATTGGCGGGTATTCCAATATTAAACTCATATGGAGGTTCACCATTTAATTCAAGTTTCTGACCTGCATTTTTCATACCGCTAAATAAAATTTTGCCTTTAGCATCACGAACTTCTAACCAGCACTGCCCTTTAAAGTTCATTACAATCCCATCACCAGATTCTATACTAGCAGTATCAACAGCAGCTTCTTCTGCCCTACTCCGTTCTGGATTACTATTATTGGTCATGCTGCCTGGCAAGGGTACTGTTTTTACTTCTGCCGGATTGACTGACTCGGTATTAACATTGATATCACTATTTTTTAGTGTTTCAGAAGGTAATGGAGATTGAGGTACCGGGGATATGACATTATTAGCTATCGCTGAGGTTGCCGGCTGCATACTAGTTTCGGTTGACGGCGTATTGACATTATTTTGTTCAGTCGTAGCTGCTGCGCCAAGCGTAGAAGAGGGTGGTTCTGCCGGCATTTGAGCAGCATTCGAGCGATTCTGTTCAGCCATAGTGGCAATTTCTTGTTTTTGTACTTTATAACCCTGCCACCACCAAATACCTACCATAGCAATACAAATAATGATAATTAGCCAGGTAAATTTCATTAACCAGCCTTCCCGTTTTTTGCGCGTTTTACCTAGGGAATAACTTTGCATAGGAGAAACTACAGCTGCTTTTGCTGGCGTATGTTTATCCAATAATTCAAGAATTTCTTTTTCTGGAATTTTCACTAATTTTGCATAAGAACGAATGTAGCCACGCAAGAAAGTAGGATCAACACTATTGGAATTGCTGTCCTCTTCTATCTCACGTACGGTGCATACTTTTAAGCAAAGTAGCTCGGCAACGATTTCTCGGGAAAGACCAAGCGTTTCCCGCGCCTGCAATAAACGTTGGCCAACGGTGATTTCTGTTTTTTCTGTTTTAGGTTTGCTATTCATTCGCGGAATTATTGGTCTTTTTTGAGTTTTAACATCATGAAGACTTTCAAAAAAACTTCATCTATAAAGTTAATCAAAAACCTTCATACCGATAATATTTCTTACCTTATTTGGAAATATTTTGACAATTAAGCCCTCTACGTTCTTCTTCTTTCCTCAGTTTAACCATCTCCTCAGATACATTTTCAGAGCATAAAAAGTCTAAATAATAATCTCGTATACTTTTATTATTGATTGCAGATGAACGAATTGCCACTTTAAAATATTTTAATGCTAAGGCTGGTTGCTTTTGCTGACGCATAATGACCGCCATTCCTAAATTAGCAATCCCGTTTTTCGGTTCCGCCAGCAGTATCTTCTCAAAATGATAAGAGGCTGCTGGAAAATTCTCTGCTGATAAATAAGCAATGCCTAGCTGTGTCCGTGTCACAATCGCAATATCAACGTCTTTATTAATACTAGTACATCCTATTAATAAACCCACTAACAATAGAATATTAATGATAGATATCCTTATCATATCACTCTCATTTATTTATATTGCTGGTAATAAAAGGAATTCTATTATCTAATTCCCTTTATTTACATAATTAACATTCAGACTGCTTTTACTATAATTGGTTCACCAACCCGACGTTTTTTCAAGGTTCGTTTTGTTCGATCAATAACATCACCCGCTAATTGACCGCAGGCCGCATCAATATCATCGCCACGGGTTTTACGCACAATAGTAGTAAAACCATATTTCATCAATACTTTGGCAAAACGGTCAATACGACTATTTGAACTACGACTGTAAGGCGCGCCAGGAAATGGGTTCCAAGGAATTAAATTAATTTTGCTAGGTGTATGCTTAAGACATTCAGCTAGCTGATGTGCATGCTCAATACTATCATTTACACCATTTAACATGACATACTCAACAGTAACTCGGCCCTGATTGGCATTAGATTTAGTCAGATAGCGCCGGACACTGGCCAGGAAGGTTTCAATGTTATATTTTTTATTAATCGGTACAATCTCGTCACGAATTTCGTCAGTCGGCGCATGTAAGGAAATTGCTAAAGCAACATCAATCATATCACCCAATTTATCAAGAGCCGGTACTACACCCGAAGTCGATAAAGTTACCCGTCGCTTTGACAATCCAAAGCCAAAATCATCCATCATAATTTCCATTGCTGGAATAACATTGTTTAGATTTAATAGGGGCTCTCCCATTCCCATCATCACAACATTGGTAATCGGGCGCCGACCACTGGATTTCAAAGAGCCAATAACTTTAGCAGCCCGCCACACTTGGCCTATAATTTCTGAAACGCGTAAGTTTCGATTAAAACCTTGCTGTGCGGTTGAGCAAAATTTACATTCAAGGGCACAGCCAACTTGAGAAGAGACACAAAGTGTCGCGCGATCATCTTCAGGGATATAGACTGTTTCTACTTGTTGCTCACCGACCGTTATTGCCCATTTGATGGTACCATCAGTAGAACGCAGCTCTTGCGCAATGTCAGGTGCCCGAATATCAGCTACTTCCTTTAATTTATTCCGCAGCACTTTATTGATATCTGTCATCAAATCAAAATCATCATAACAGTGGTGATAAATCCATTTCATTACCTGATCGGCGCGAAATGGTTTTTCCCCCATATCACTAAAGAACTGCCGCATCTGTTTACGATCCATATCCAACAAATTGACTTTTGCTGATTGGCTGACAGGAGAAAAAGAAGGCACACACTGTGCTGTTGTTTTAGATTGAAACATTTCTATTGCCTCGTTATTACACTTTTCGGCGAAAACTGTAGGTATTATAACAATTAACTTTATTTATTGGATTAAATATTATTTTTAATAGCATTATATGCCATAACCTTGCCAATAAATCTCTTAACAAGGTATGGCATTTTACAAACTTTATTAATATTTTGCTAATAATATCCTATTTCTGTTTGTTAACGCGGACATATTTCGTCGTCAGTAAAGAAATAAGCAATTTCTCGTTCTGCGGACACGACAGAATCTGAACCATGTACTGCATTGGCGGTGAAACTATCTGCATAATCTGCACGTAATGTTCCTGCCAATGCCTTTGAGGGATCCGTTGCTCCCATTAAATCACGATAACGCTGTATAGCATCTTTACCCGCTAAGACTTGCAACATAATGGGGCCTGAGATCATAAATTCGACTAATCCAGCAAAAAAAGACTTACCCTTATGTTCAGCATAAAAACCTTCAGCCTGTTCACGATTTAAATGCACCATTTTAGCTGCAATAATTTCCAATCCAGCTTGCTCAAAACGGTTATAAATCGCACCAATTTCATTTTTTTTAACCGCATTTGGCTTAATAATGGAAAACGTACGTTGCATCGTCATTAGAAATCCTCTTAGCTATTATTTTTCATCATGATATTTTTGCCTTGCATCCATACTGCCTGCCAAGAAAAAGATTTATCATCATTTTTATTAAGGCAAAATAGCTGGCTATTATAGATATTGGCAATTCAATTGCCCACTTGACGACAAATTTTGTTAATTTTTTTTATACAATTTTTTTATTTTTTTAGCTTAAATCACATTTTTCTAAAATTTAAAACCATAAATTCGATTATCAAAATAATCAGCTCAACTCTTTTTAACGTTTTAGGCTTAGATAAATTTAAATATAAAAATCAGCTTGATATCAATAAGGAAACAATGGCTAGCAAAATTTAACAATTTTTAACAGCAATAGTGTTACGCAACCAACCACCTATTTTACGTTGATAAAATGGCTGCGTATGGTGAATAATAAAATGATCAATACCTGTGCCATTAGGTTGCAAAAAATAAAAATCAATTGACTGATTATCTTCAAGATAATCAAGCGCTATGTTTCCTAACTGTGGTATTAATTGTTGCCCTTCCTTTTCATAACCAAGACTAATTTCTAAAGCAATAAGCATCACCGGCTCTTCTGCTGTTGTCTTATCCTTTGCTTGTAGTAAAAAAGCACGGCGTATGATTTTATATTGTTGAAAAAAATGACACAGCCCACTGATTAATTTTTGTGGTAAGGTTTCAAGTATGCTCAATTTAATAGCACTATCGACTGGCACTGTAATTGTTGTCATCAGCGCAGTTTGATTGATTTTATCGGCCGCCATTTTAGCTTCCTTTATAATTAATACTCTCTTGCCAACTAATTATTTACCAGAGAAATGAATTTCTTGGTAAATAATCATACAAGAAATGGCTATTTTGCCTTTTTCAGTAATAAACTAGCAATAGTTCTGACGCCAATGCCGGTTGCACCTTCCGCCCATAAATTCATGGCAGATTTACGATAAGTAGCTGAACAATCGATATGCAACCATCCCTTACGATAATTTTCAACAAAATGTGATAAGAAAGCAGCGGCGGTGCTGGCACCAGCAGTATGAGAGGGTGATGCAATATTATTTAGATCGGCAAAGGCAGAAGGTAATTGGCGACGATGAAATTCCGCCAAAGGTAAACGCCAGAAGAGTTCATTTTCCATTTCCGCAGCAGACATCAATTCAGCCACTAACTTGTCATCAAAACTTAATACCGCTTGATAATCGTTACCTACTGCCATTTTGGCTGCGCCGGTTAATGTTGCAGCGTCAATAATCAATGCTGGTTTTTCTTTACCCGCATCGATTAATCCATCAGCCAACACCAGTCTTCCTTCCGCATCAGTATTCATAATTTCAACAGACTTGCCGTTACGGTAGCGAATAATATCACCTAATTTGAAGGCATTACCACTGACCATATTATCCGCAATGCAGAGGAAAAGTTTTACTCGTTGTTTTAAACCTCGGCTTATTGCTAAGGCCAACGCCCCAGTTAGCATAGCTGCCCCACCCATATCTGCTTTCATTGAATTCATTGATGAAGAGGGTTTTATACTATAACCACCAGAATCAAATGTAATCCCTTTTCCAACCAAACAAGCAAATACTGGCGCTTTTAAATTACCTGTTGGATTATAATCCAGCACAAGTAATGCGGGCGGGCGACTCGAGCCACGGCCTACGGTATAAATTCCACTATATTTCTGTTTTGCTAATTCGTCACCCTGAATGATACGGTAGTTGATATTATCCTTTATTGTTTTACATAATAAGTCGGCACTGCGCTGCGCTAACTGCTCAGGCGCTAATTCTTCAGCCGGTGTATTAATAATATCGCGAACCCAATCAATAATTCGTGTGCGATAATGTAGTTCTTTTTTCTCATGTTCAGATAAATTTGGCCATTCAATAGAACGGACTCCCTTGGGTGCTCTAAAACCTTGCCAAAATGCCCAACTTTTTTCCAAGTCCCAGTCATCACCTACTAACATGACATGATGAATGCCTTGGCTATCTAATCGACGACCTGCACTTTGGATCGCACACAGCTTTGCTTGTGGCTGCAAGTGAATAACTATCCCTTGCTCACAGAAGCTAATTAATGCATTCTTTCCCCAGCAAGGCGCCGCTGCTTGATAAGATAGCGAGACTTGCATGATCTGCTTTTCCATCCCCTCTTCCCACCTTAGTTTGTCATATGTGTTTATGGAATCATTGATAAATATAAGATATTAATAATAGAGGTTATCATGAGTTCATACATTGCACGATAAATGTTAATAATAAAAAAGCTGGCAATTCCCAGCTTTGTAGGTAATTTAATCTTTTAATCAGCTATTATTGATACTCATCAAGCCATATTAATAGAATAGCTTCCAGGATCTTTTCATTGGAAGCTTGCGGATTGTCATTAAATCCATCTAGTTGGCAAATCCACTGATGCATATCGGTAAAACGAACCGTTTGCGGATCAATATTAGGATATTTATCATAGAGTGCCTCTGCAATTGCACGGCTATCGGTCCACTTTAAACTCACCACCCCTCCTACAATTAAATATAAGGATCAATGCTCTCTGGCATGATTAATCGTGTATTTAGGAATTTCTATGACCAGATCTTCATTAGTCACAATGGCCTGACAACTTAAACGGCTCTCAGGCTCTAATCCCCATGCTTTATCTAGCATGTCATCCTCTAGTTCAGAGCTTTCTTCCAGAGAATCAAAGCCTTCACGGACAATACAGTGGCAAGTTGTACAAGCACAAGATTTTTCACAAGCATGTTCAATATCAATGCCACTACGTAAAGCAGCATCAAGAATGGATTCACCTTTCTCCACTTCCACAACCGCCCCTTCCGGGCATAACTCTTTATGCGGTAAAAAAATTATCTTCGGCATTATTATATCTCGTCCACAGAATGACCTGACAATGCTTGACGAATAGAGATATCCATACGTCGAGCTGCGAAATCCTGTGTTTGCTTATCCAGTTGTTTAAGTGCATTTTCAATCGCAACACAGGAGCTTCCCTGTGTGCTGTTAACTAATTCATTTACAGCCTTATCAATCGCTGCTTTTTCTTCTTTATTCAATAAATGAGCATCTTTTTTCAATGCGACCCGTAACGTTTCAATTAACCGCCTGGCTTCAACTTTCTGCTCGGTAAGACGACGCTCTACCATATCATCTTGCGCATTGACAATTGAGTCAGTGATCATATTGGCAATTTCGTCATCGGTTAAACCATATGAAGGTTTAACTTGAATCGAAGAACTGACACCCGTTGATTTTTCTACCGCGCTAACACTCAATAATCCATCGGCATCTATTTGGAAAACGACCCGAATATGCGCACCTCCAGCCGGCAATGGCGGTATTCCACGTAGGGTAAAACGCGCTAAAGAACGGCAATCATTAACCATTTCACGTTCGCCTTATACAACATGAAATGTCATGGCTGTTTGTCCATCTTTGAAGGTAGTAAATTCCTGCGCCTTAGCGATAGGTAGTGTCGTATTACGTGGGATCACTTTTTCAACCAATCCCCCCATGATTTCTAAACCAAGCGATAAAGGAGTAACATCAAGTAACAATATTTCACTATCCGGTTTATTACCGACTAAAATATCTGCCTGAATAGCCGCTCCAATGGCTACAACTTTATCTGGATCAATTGAAGTTAAGGCTGTGAGGCCAAAAAATTCCTCAACCATAGAAAGTACCAACGGTACCCGGGTCGAACCACCCACCATTACAATCTGCAAAATATCATCAATATCAATTGCGGCATCTTTCAATGCACGACGAGTGGTTAATAAAGTGCGTTGGATCAATGGCCGAATTAATACGTTCAACTGCTCCCTTGACAGGGTTCCTCGCCAACCATTGATTTCAATTTCAGTCTGATCATCAGCCGTTAATGCTATTTTCGCCTGGCTAGCTATATTTAAAATCTGCCGCTGTAAGCGATGATCCTGGCGATCAGTAATACCCGCTTGTTGATATATCCAATCCACCAGCAATTGATCAAAATCATCTCCACCTAATGCTGTGTCTCCGCCCGTTGCTAACACTTCAAATACGCCACGCTGCAACCTAAGAATGGAAATATCAAACGTACCACCACCTAAATCATAAACAGCGATGATGCCCTCTTGCTGTGAATCTAAACCATAAGCAATAGCCGCCGCAGTAGGTTCATTCAATAAGCGTAATACCTGCAATCCGGCTAAACGCGCCGCATCTTTAGTTACTTGACGTTGCGCATCATCAAAATAAGCAGGCACGGTGATCACTACACCGTCTAATCTACCATTCAAGGTTTCCTCTGCCCGCTGTACCAATGACTTTAATATTTCAGAAGAAACTTGAATAGGATCAACTTGCCCTATGGCTGTGTGGATCAACGGTAAGCCATTTTTACTTGCTGTCAATTGATAAGGTAAATTAGGATAGCGTTGCTGGATCTCAGTCAATGAGCGGCCCAATAAGCGTTTAACTGAAATAATGGTATTAGCCGGATCTTGTTCCACTTTTGCTTTCGCTTGATTACCTACTGTAATAGCCGCTGATTGGTAACTGACTATAGAAGGTAACAATTCACATCCTGCCGGATCAGGCAGTGTTTCCGCTTTTTTGCTGCGAACCGTTGCAATCAAAGAATTTGTTGTACCTAAATCAATACGAGCCGCTAAACGGCGCTGATGTGGCATCGACGACATGCCCGGCTCACTAATTTGTAATAATGCCATAAAATTTACTCTAAAAACGATTGAATAAACGCTCTTCCAATTGTTCAACTTGTTGCTGCAACTTATCGAGAAAACGAAGTTTGCGAACAATATCTGCCGCCTTCGTCCACTGTTCATCATTCAGCTGTTTTTCCATTTACTGCAAGTAGCTTGTTATTGTTTTAGCTAAATCAGAGGAAAATAAGGCTAATGCCTCTTCTGCTTGCTCATTGGTTTCGATACACGCCAACTCTTCACGCAGCGCAAGTTGTTCCATTAAAAAAGCCGTATCATGCATAGTATATTGCTCATTATTGATATCAATATCATATAGAGTTAGCATATATTCAGCGTGTTTTAACGGCTGTTTTAAGGCTTGATAAGCGGCATTGATTGTCGCAGCCTGTTGGAGTGCACCTAGTTTGGCACTTTCAGGTTGGTTAGCAAAGCGATCAGGATGATGCTGACGCTGTAATTCCTGATAACGGTAAGTTAATTGCTCAAGGTCAATAGAATATGAAAATGGCAGACCGAAAAGGGTAAAATAGTCCATAAATGCTCTAGGTTGAAAATATGAAACCGGCAGTGGGAAATTTATGTCACAGCCTTCGTCTATTCAGCTTTAGGTTTATCAAATAATAAATAAATTCTCATACGTTAAAACTTTCACCGCAGCCACATTCATTTTTGCTATTAGGATTGTTAAACTTAAAACCTTCATTAAGACCTTCTTTAACAAAATCCAATTCTGTTCCATTGAGGTAAATCATACTTTTACCATCAATGACAACTTTTACGCCTTTGTCTTCAAAGACAGTATCATCTTCATTAATGATATCAACAAATTCAAGCACATAAGCCATGCCTGAACAGCCAGAAGTCCTTACACCTAAACGTAGGCCTTCACCTTTTCCTCGGTTATGTAAGAAAGTCAGAATACGCTCTGCCGCATTTTCAGTCAGAGAAATTGACATACAACACTTCACAATCAAAACCAGTACAGGCGGATACGATAAATAAAAGTAAACCAGTATCACGCCTAAAAGGGATTTTATATTAATTAACTATTTGCTTTGCCGTTTATTTTTATAGTCTGCAATGGCCGCTTTAATCGCATCTTCTGCCAAAATAGAACAGTGAATTTTAACTGGTGGCAACTCTAACTCTTCAGCTATAGCCGTATTTTTGATAGTCTCTGCTTCATCCAAAGTCTTACCTTTCATCCATTCCGTTACTAATGAACTAGAGGCAATTGCCGAACCACAACCATAAGTTTTAAAGCGCGCATCTTCGATAATACCTGCGTCATTAACTTTGATCTGAAGTTTCATCACATCACCACAAGCTGGTGCCCCTACCATCCCACTACCTACCATGGGATCATCATTATCAAACGAACCTACGTTGCGTGGATTTTCATAATGATCAATTACTTTTTCGCTATATGCCATATTGTAAACTCCTGAAACCGTCTATTCGTCTATTAATGATGAGCCCATTCGATGCTATTAAGATCGACACCCTGCTTATACATCTCCCATAGGGGAGAAAAATCGCGCAGCCGACCTATCGCATTGTGGATTAGCTCGATGGCATAGTCGATTTCTTCTTCTGTAGTGAATCGACCAAAAGAGAAACGAATTGAACTATGTGCTAACTCATCATTCATTCCCAATGCTCTTAGTACATATGAAGGTTCAAGGCTTGCCGATGTACATGCTGAACCTGATGAGACCGCCAAATCTTTAAGCGCCATCATCAATGATTCACCTTCCACATAGTTAAAACTAACATTGAGAATATGAGGAGCGCCGTTGGTCAGATCCCCATTAAGATAAACCTCTTCAATATTCTTAATACCGTTCCATAAGCGTTGGCGTAAGGCGCGTAATCGAACAGATTCTACTGCCATTTCTGCTTTAGCAATCCGATAAGCTTCACCCATTCCTACAATCTGGTGTACTGGTAATGTCCCTGAACGCATCCCTCGTTCATGACCACCACCATGCTGTTGGGCTTCTAGTCGAATACGGGGTTTACGACGTACATAAAGTGCGCCTATTCCCATTGGTCCATACAGTTTGTGTGCTGAGAAAGACATTAAATCAATTTTTAGTTCATTTAAATCAATCGGTAATTTACCTACTGACTGGGTCGCATCAACATGAAAAATAATACCGCGATTGCGGCAAAGCTCACCCATAGCGGCAATATCTTGAATAATACCGATCTCATTATTAACATGCATGATTGACAGCAAAATTGTATCCACACGCATAGCGGCTTCAAGTTCATGTAGATCAATAAGACCACTACTTTTTGGCGAAAGATAAGTCACTTCAAAACCTTCACGCTCAAGTTGACGGCAAGTGTCCAAAACTGCTTTATGCTCAGTTTTGCTGGTAATGATATGTTTGCCTTTTTTCTGATAAAAATTGGCAACCCCTTTCACAGCCAAGTTATCTGATTCAGTCGCTCCTGAAGTAAAAACAATCTCGCGCGGATCCGCATTAATTAACTCAGCAATCTGATTACGCGCAATATCAACAGCCTCTTCAGCCCGCCAGCCAAAAACGTGAGAACGGGATGACGGATTACCAAAATTGCCATCCATAGTCATACACTGCATCATTTTTTCAGCGACACGAGGATCAACCGGTGTGGTCGCCGAGTAGTCTAAATAAATCGGTAGTTTCATTAACTCACTAGCTCCATAAGACGAAAAACGTCTCAAAATTTTATTACTTTGCAATTACTCTATTTTGTTGAACCGTTCAATTTATGCTTGCATATTAATAATGGGTTCAGATTGATGAGTCGCTCTCACCGGATGTTTATCGTTATCTTGACGATCAGCAACTTCTTGTACTTCTTGATTATTGACCAACTCTTGTAAGCTAATATTACTAAGAAAACTGGTAATACGGTCACTTAAATCACGCCACAATGCATGGGTCAAACAACGCTCTCCACCTTGGCATCCTTCTTTTCTTCCCTGACAACGAGTTGCATCAACCGACTCATCAACAGCAGAAATAACTTGAGCGATGAAAATAGTTTTTGCCTCCCGACCTAATAAATATCCGCCACCAGGGCCACGAACACTGGCAACTAATTCATTTTTGCGAAGTCGAGAAAACAGTTGCTCAAGATAAGAAAGCGAAATTCCCTGGCGTTCCGATATATCAGCCAATGGCACTGGCCCAGTCTTTGAATGCAATGCCACATCCAGCATGGCTGTTACTGCATAGCGTCCTTTAGATGTTAGTCTCATAATATATCCCCATAGTTAAATGTGACAAAAATTGTGTCATTCCTGAGTATTTTAGTCAACTATTTAACCTAGTATTTTACTCAACTATTATTTATGCCATTTTTCAATTGATGTGAGAATACCACGCAAAATATGGAGTTCCTGCATTTCAGGACGCGCTCGAGTAAATAAACGTCGCAATTTATTCATGATTTGTCCAGGGTGACGCTTTCTGATAAATCCAGATGCATTGAGCACTGCTTCAAGATGGATATAAAAACGTTCTATATCCTCAATTGGCGGATATTGTACCTTATCTTTATTATCCACCGAGGATTTTTTTTCATTTATTGTCAAGTATGCCATACGAATTTCATAACTGATCAATTGAACAGCCATTGCCAAATTGAGTGAACCATATTCAGGGTTGGTTGGAATATGAAGATGATATTGGCATTTCTGTAGTTCTTCATTGGTTAAGCCAACGCGTTCGCGGCCAAAAATGATAGCCACCGGGGAATTTATTGCCTGACGAATGGTTTTTTCACCACACTCTCGTGGTGTCACCTGTGGCCATGATAAAGTACGAGCGCGCACACTAGTTCCAATTACCAAACTGCATCCAAGTACAGCTTGATCTAATGTCGCCACGATAGTCGCTTGACCAATCACATCACTGGCCCCAGCAGATAATGCAATAGCTTGTAAATCCGGTAAAATAAGTGGATTAACTAAGTATAAATTAGTTAGTCCCATCGTTTTCATCGCCCGGGCAGTTGATCCCATATTTCCAGTATGCGAGGTTTCAACCAAAATAATGCGAATATTTTCTAACATAATTGTCTTTATTTGGCGTTGATCATCAGGCTATTCTACCACAATCATAGTCATGTTGACGAATCTCTGTTATACTGCCACCTTTGCTTAATCCTTGTTCTTTAACATTCCAGTGGAAATAACCCATGCATCCAATGCTAACTATTGCTATTCGAGCAGCTCGCCAAGCAGGCAACTTTATTGCTAAAAGCTATGAAAAACCGGATTCTATTGAAATAATGGCAAAAGGCCAAAATGATTTTGTGACCAATATCGATAAAAAAGCGGAACAAATTATTATTGAAGTCATCCAGAAATCTTATCCTACCCATACCATTATTACTGAAGAAAGTGGTCAAATACTTGGTGAGAAGAATGATATTCAGTGGGTTATTGATCCCTTGGATGGCACAACCAATTTTACTAAACGTTTACCCCATTTTTCCGTCTCTATCGCGGTACGTATTAACGGCCGTACAGAAGTTGCCACCATTTATAATCCTATGCTTAATGAGCTATTTACTGCAGTACGTGGCCAAGGAGCACAATTAAACGGTTACCGCCTTCGTCTTAAAAATACCAATGAATTAGAAGGGGCAATTATTGCCACGGGTTTTCCTTTCAAAGCGAAACAACATTCAGCCGCATATATTAATATTATCGCTAAACTATTTAAAAAATGCGCCGATTTTCGCCGTACAGGGTCAGCAGCTTTAGACTTAGCTTATGTTGCGGCTGGTCGCGTCGATGCCTTTTTTGAAATTGGCTTAAAACCATGGGATTTTATGGCCGGTGAGCTGTTAGTACGTGAAGCAGGTGGTATTATAACTGACTTTGTTGGCGGTCATAATTATCTCTGCTCAGGCAATTTGCTGGCAGGCAGTCCACGTATGGTGAAAAAAATGGTACCAGAAATACAGACTGAGTTAAGCGATCCACTAAAAAGCTAAAAAAATAAAAATAGCCCTAGCCAATATTTATTATTTAGTTTGTAATCTTTGATGACGTGGTTTTGTCATTAACTCGTTGGCGGCGGCTCTCAAATAGATATAAGATTCGCCACGACTTAGCTGCTTAGATAAACTGGCAAATATTTTCCAGATTTGCTGTTATTGTCGATGCCGTCTTATAGAATGATTGTCTATTAAACCCCCTAACCCTATTTAGGTATTAAGGGGTATTTTACCAACGCTTTTAGTTAACTTTACTGAGCTGAAAGTTCATCACATCTTTGAGTATGAATTTTCTGATTAGCATCACTAGACGCTTTAACTTTCTCTCCTATTAGCCCCATCGCTGATTGTAAGGCTTCTTTTTCATTAGCAGCAGTAACAGGCTGATCAAATAAATCCATTTGCTTGTTTGGATAACCGTGCCAACCGTGACACATATATTGCTTATCTTTTTTGTCATTGGCCGCCATCGCCATGGAAGGGAACAAAATTGAAATCATGTAACAAATTGATAATATTAATAATCCGTATTTTACTGAATAATTCATTTCAATCTCCTAGGGTATTGTGACGCCTAATTAATAGATGACCTTATTCATTACGATTGAGTTGAATAATCTAAATCGCAATGTTGCTAATGATAAAGCAAATAATAATCATTTCCATTATGTTTTTTATACATTTTTGTAATAAATATATATATAAATAATATTAAATAACTAATTTTATTAATATAATTTATCAACCAGACAAAGTAATTTTGGATATAATACGCTTGCGTGATAAGTTATATATTTCAACATGGTGGAAAAGATTTAATCAGCAATTCGCCATTAAAGTCGTAAGCAATAGACGTAATGAGGGAATATTAAATTGCTGTTTGCTAGCAAAGGAGGATTTTAATGATTGGCCAACTTGCTTAGTTTTAATATAAAAAATTTTATTTGCATCCTTGGTTAATATTTATCTGTTATTCAAGTTAAATGAACAAGTTTAGCTAACTAGTTCGACTATACCATCAAATTTATTGATGTGATTTTTCACTCGGTCGAATAAATAATGCTGGAATGACAATCAATGACATTAAGCAAAATACCCAGTTATGGTGAAAAGGGAAAAATTCATACACAAAACCCACCACGATTGTCACTATCGCTAACCCCGCTCCTAGCCCCAATGCCGAATAAAATGCTTGTAGACGAATAATTTCATCTTCGCTACGTCCACTAATAAAACGCATTGCCGCAAGATGACAAACAGTAAAAGTACCACTATGTAAAAGTTGGCTCACTATCAATATTGGTAAAGCGGTAAAACTAGCCATTAATCCCCAACGAATAACCGCACAACTTGCTGCTAACAATAATAATCCACTTGCCTGCCAATGACGAAAAAGCACATAGCTAAAGGTAAATACAATCACTTCAGCAGCAATACTTAAAGCCCATAACAGACCAATAGTAGTATCGGAATAACCCACTTCTTTCCAATAAATTGAAGAAAAACCATAATAAGCGGCATGAGAACTCTGTAATAAGGTTGTGCACAGTAAAAAACGCCAAACTGAGCTCTCAAGCAATAATTGCTTCAATGATATAGTTGTATTGGCGATCTGGCGATAAGTAGCTTTAGGCATAATAGTAGGTTGTAATAACATCGCCAACAGCATAATTATTATGCTGACAAGTAATGCATAGATAATTATTTTATGTCCCCAGTTATTCGCTAAATAACCGATCAAAGAAGCGCTAATAATAAATGCAATCGAACCCCAAACCCTCACTTTACCATAATCAAATGTTATCTGTTTTTGCCAACTAGCGGCTAACGCATCGGTTAAAGGTATCATCGGTGAAAAAAAAAGATTAAAAGCCAACATGATAAATAATAACCATAACCAATGTGAACTAACGGTAAATCCAACTGCAAAAATCAGTGTTAAACCAGCAAATAGACGCAAGGTGGTAATTAGGTGACGGGATCCTGTTACTATTGGTGCGATCAGCAAAGAACCAATAAAACGCGCAATTAGGCCCGATGCTAACAAAATACCGATTATATCGGCCTCAAGCCCTTCACTATTTAGCCAAATTGCGATAAAAGGCAAAAAAATGCCATAAGCAAAAAAATAAGTGAAATAATCTAACGCAAGCCAACGTGTTGATGGAATAATCATTATTTATTGCCATTTAATTATCGATGTAAAAAGCCCATTTCAGTAAATAACTAAAACAGGCTGAAACGGATAACAAAATTTTAACTTATTTATGCATAAACCGGAAACTGCTGGCAAATTAACAATACTTTTTGTTTTATATTTTGAATCTCACTTTCATTATCAATATTGTCCAAAATATCACATATCCAATTAGCTAATTCAGCAGATTCTTTTTCTTTAAACCCACGACGAGTGATGGCGGGTGTACCAATACGAATACCTGAAGTAATAAATGGACCCTTTGGATCATTTGGTACACTATTTTTATTGACGGTAATATTAGCACGACCCAGTGCGGCATCCGCCTCTTTACCGGTGATCCCTTTATCCACTAAATCTAATAAGAATAAATGGTTTTCAGTTCCACCAGAAACAACTTTGTAACCACGCTTGATGAAAACATCAACCATCGTTTTCGCATTTTTAGCCACTTGCTGTTGATAGGTTTTAAATTCAGGCTCCATCGCTTCTTTTAGTGCAACCGCTTTCCCAGCAATAACATGCATTAGCGGACCACCTTGAGCGCCAGGGAATACAGCAGAATTTAGTTTTTTGTAAAACTCTTCATCACCACCTTTAGCCAAAATCAAACCACCGCGAGGGCCGGCCAAAGTCTTATGGGTGGTGGTGGTCACAACATGTGCATGAGGAACAGGATTAGGATAAACACCAGCAGCGATCAAACCAGCGACATGCGCCATATCAACAAATAAATAAGCACCTACACTATCTGCAATTTGACGCATTTTAGCCCAATCTACCACGCCTGAATAAGCGGAAAAACCACCAATAATCATTTTAGGTTTATATTTTTGTGCCTGAGTGGCTATATCGTCGTAATCAATTTTACCCTTTTCATCGATACCATAAGGAACGATATTATAAAGCTTACCGGAAAAATTGACCGGTGATCCATGGGTTAAATGTCCACCATGTGCCAAATTCATGCCTAATACCGTATCGCCGGGCTGCAATAAGGCCATATAAACAGCAGTATTAGCTTGTGAACCTGAGTGTGGCTGAACATTAGCAAAATCCGCATCAAATAAAGTTTTCGCGCGATCAATAGCGAGTTGTTCAACAATATCAACATACTCACAACCACCATAATAACGCTTCCCTGGATAACCTTCAGCGTATTTATTCGTAAGTTGGGAACCTTGAGCTTGCATAACTCTTGGACTGGTATAATTTTCTGAAGCGATTAACTCAATATGCTCTTCCTGACGCTTAACTTCATTTTCCATTGCCTGCCATAGTTCTTGATCATAATCTGCAATACTCATTTCACGCTTTAACATTTACTTCTCCTGACTCAGCCACATTTTAAATCGCTATTCAATTAAATGAATAGCACACAGTGTAAACTCTTTTAGCTCACTGAGATAGCCCCAAAATAAAAAATTACGCAAACGATTGCTATATATGTAGCATCAAATAAAACATTTCTCGATAGCGATTTTATTGCCAACTTAAATACGCTAACTCAATCTCATTTTTACAATTAATTATTTACTTTTAATCGGAAACAATTTAAGTTGCATTTTTAATGCAACTTTAAAACCATTAGCTAATTTAGGAATTTTATATGATTGATACTCAAACTATTGCGACCGTTAAATCAACTATTCCTCTCATAGTCTCCACCGGCCCTAAATTAACTGCTCATTTTTATCAACGTATGTTTCAACATAACCTTGAATTAAAAGATATTTTCAATATGAGTCATCAAATTAATGGGGATCAAAAAGAAGCGTTATTTAATGCCATTTGCGCCTATGCCACCAATATTGATAATGTTTCTGCCTTACTACCCGCCGTTGAAAAAATTGCCCACAAACACGCTAGTCTGAATATAAAACCTGAACATTATTCGATTGTTGGTCATCATCTTCTACATACCATTGATGAGCTATTTCAGCCTGGAAAAGAAATTATTGAGGCCTGGGCTAAAGCTTTTGCTGTGCTGGCCGATATCTTTATTAACCGTGAAGAACAAATCTATAAAACAAATGAAAAAAGTATCGGTGGTTGGCGTGGCTTACGTCGCTTCAAAGTGGCTAAAAAGATCCCTCGTAGCGAAACAATTACCAGTTTTCAATTTATTCCAGAAGATGGTAATGAGGTAGTCGATTTTCTACCAGGACAATATTTAACCATTTATTTACAAGATCGTGAAAAACTAACCAATCAACAAATTCGGCAATACTCATTAACTAATGCGCCTAATGGTAAAAGTTATTCTATAGCGGTAAAACGTGAAGAAAAAGGTAGTGTATCAAACTATCTGCACAACGAGATAAACGAAGGTGATATCGTCAAACTGGCACCACCCTGCGGAGATTTTTTTCTGACGGCCAATAGCAATACGCCAGTGACACTGATTTCAGCCGGTGTCGGCTTAACGCCGATGATAAGTATGTTGGAAAAACTATATCAACAACAACATGCAGCACCATTAAATTGGCTACATGCGACAGAGCATAGCGGACATCACGCTTTTGCTAATGAAGTGAAAAATAAATTAACTGATTTTATCCATGGCTTCAGTGCCATTTGGTATAACAATCCGCGAGAGCAAGATAGACAACACGAACAGTATCAATATCAAGGACTAATGAATCTATCAAAAGTAAAACAACGGCTTAATATTAAAAATATGCATTACTACTTCTGTGGCCCTGTCAACTTTATGCAATTTATTGCCAAACAGTTGCTCGCCATGGGAGTAAATACCAGTCACATCCATTATGAGTGTTTTGGGCCACATAAAGTTATTGAGGAAAATAGACAATAACCATTAAAACCAACACTAAAAGCAAGATAAGTGGTAACAGGTGGGATAGGAGGTTACAGATTCCATATCAACTCCTTTGTAACTTTCAACCATCTGTTACCCTTTAAAATCAAATAGCCGCTTCATCCTGCTCACCGGTTCGAATTCGGATCACCTGAGCAATATCATAAACAAAGATTTTACCATCACCAATTTTTCCTGTCTGTGCGGTTTGCGTTATCGTCTCGACACAACTATCAACAATATCGTCTGAAACAACAATTTCAATTTTTACTTTAGGCAAAAAATCAACCATATATTCTGCACCGCGATAAAGTTCTGTATGACCTTTTTGCCGTCCAAACCCTTTTACTTCCGTGACTGTCATTCCGGTTACGCCTACATCGGCTAAAGCTTCTCTTACATCATCTAACTTGAAAGGTTTGATAATTGCATCAATTTTTTTCATCAAATTTATCCTATTATCACCAGTTTTTACGACCAAAACCCGAAGTAATTGGGTAACGCCTATCCTTATTGAAATTTCTAATTGTAACGCGCGGACCTACTGGTGCTTGACGTCGTTTATATTCATTAATATCAACTAGCTTGATCACCCTACGTACTGTTACCTCATCAAATCCAGCCGCAACTAATTCACTGACCGATTTATCCTGTTCTACATAACCTTCCAAGATCGCATCCAGCACAGGATAAGGTGGTAGACTATCCTGATCGAGTTGCCCTGGCGCTAGCTCAGCAGTAGGTGGCCGCTCAATCACGCGCTGAGGGATGTTTGCTGAAATGGTATTACGATATTTTGCCAGCTCAAATACTAACGTCTTCGGTACATCTTTCAATACCGCAAAACCACCGGCCATATCACCATAGAGAGTAGTATAACCTACTGCCGATTCACTTTTGTTACTGGTCGTTAATACTAAACGGCCACTCTTATTGGATATTGCCATCAGAATAATAGCCCGACAGCGAGCCTGCAAATTCTCTTCGGTTGTGCCGGCAGTCATGTCTGCAAATAAGGGCGACAAACCAGCCATAAATGCATCATACATAGCTTCAATAGATACTATCGCAAATTCAATCCCTAACAATTCTGCCTGTTCTCTGGCATCATGGATGCTTATCTCAGCTGTATATTTAAAAGGCATCATTACAGCCTGAACTTTATCTTTTCCTAAAGCATCTACTGCAATAGCCAAGGTTAAAGCTGAATCAATTCCACCTGATAATCCCAAAATAACGCCAGAGGAGCCATTTTTATTAATATAGTCACGGGTTGCCATGACTAATGCTTCATAAACTTGAGCGGTAGGCGATAAAGTTTTAGCTAAATTAGCTACTGGCAGCGGTTCGTAATCATTAAATTTACACAGGATAACTTGCTCAGCAAACTGCGCTAAATAATGCGTTACCTCACCCTTTCCATTAAATACTTTTGAGCCACCATCAAATATAAGTTCATCCTGCCCGCCAACCTGGTTTAAATAGACAATTGGCAAATGCGTTCTTTGACTATGAGATTTTAATAACTTTGTACGGATATGGGGTTTTTCGCGATTATAAGGTGAAGCATTAATGATAATCAGAACATCAGCGCCTAATGCTTTAATTTTATCAACTGGTTCATCAAACCAAACATCTTCACAAATTAAAAAACCTAATTTATAACCTTTAAAAGATAATACACAACTTTCGTGACCAGCATAAAAATAGCGCTTTTCATCAAAAACACCATAATTAGGCAATTGTTGCTTAAAATAACGCGCCACCATTTGTCCCTGCCAGAAAAATGACAATGCATTATAACATTTTTCATTTTGCTGCCATGGATGACCTACGACAATGGCTATATTTTGACTAGCCTCTTGAAGGCGATCAAGCTGTTTGTTACAACGTTGGTAAAAATCCGACCGAAAAAGTAAATCCTCCGGCGGATAGCCAGTTAAAGCCAATTCCGAAAACAGAATAAGATCCGCACCCTGTAACTGTTGAGCCTTAGCTTCCTGCAACATGCGTTCACAGTTGCCTTCAATATCACCTACCAGCCAATTTAATTGTGCTAGTGCAATATTCAGCGTTCGGTTCATAAAATTTCACTCTCCAGACATAATAATTATTCTTTAAAATCATTAGCATCCAGTTTATGTCTGGCTAATAATTTATAAAACTCAGTTCGATTGCGACCTGCCATACGTGCTGCGTGGGTAACATTGCCTTTTGTCATTTGTAATAATTTGCGCAAATAATTCAGTTCAAATTGATTGCGAGCCTCAACAAAAGTAGGTAATGCGGTATTCTCGCCTTGCAGCGCCTGCATGACTAATGCTTCACTAATAACTGGCGCCGTGGTTAATGCAACACACTGCTCAATCACATTCACTAATTGCCTTACATTACCCGGCCAACTTGCCGCCATTAAACATTTCATCGCATCTTTCGATAAGCTACGCACAAAAGGTTTATGACGTTTTATTGATTCCCTTAACAAATGATTAGCTAATAAAGGAATATCTTCTGGACGTTCATTAAGGGCAGGAATTTTGATATTTACCACATTTAAACGGTAATAGAGGTCTTCTCGAAATTCATTTTTTTCCATTGCCTTTGGTAAATCACGATGAGTGGCTGAAATAATTCGAACATCAATATCTAGATCCCGGTTACTGCCCAAAGGGCGTACTTTACGTTCCTGCAAAACCCGTAATAGTTTCACTTGAAGCGACAAAGGCATATCACCAATTTCATCAAGAAATAATGTTCCCCCTTGCGCGGCAAGAAACAAACCCTCACGATGGGTAACCGCACCGGTAAAAGCGCCTTTGGCATGGCCAAACAGCTCAGATTCTAAAAGCTGCTCAGGTAAAGCCCCACAGTTAATTGCAATAAAGGGCTTTTTAGCTCTAGAATTAGCACGATGAATTGCACGCGCCAATACTTCTTTACCGGTGCCACTTTGGCCATTGATTAATACACTAACATCAGATTGCGCCACCATACGTGCCTGTTCTAATAAACGAAGCATTATCGGGCTCCGGGTGACAATTTCTTCACTCCAATTTTCATCAGAAACGGAAATTGACATAGCCAAGGCTTCACCAATCGCTTTATAAAGGGCATCACGATCAACCGGCTTAGTAAGAAAACTTGATACCCCTCTTTGTGTTGCAGCTACCGCGTCAGGGATTGAACCATGTGCCGTTAAAATAATAACCGGCATACCTGGCTGTTGTTTCTGTATCTCAGCAAAAAGTGCCATGCCATCCATTTCATCCATACGCAAATCACTGATTACCAGATCAATTTTATCTTTTGCTAAAATTTTCAAGGCATCCGCACCATTTTCTGCGGTAACCACTTTAAATCCTTCGCTGGTTAAACGCATGCCCAATAATTTCAGCAGACCGGGATCATCATCTACCAACAGTAAGTTGGCTGATTTATGCACTGTCATTGCGGATTTTCTCCACTTTTATCAACCGAATGCGACTCTTTAGTCACATCTGGTGTTTTTGACTCTGTGCTATTTGGTGCAGAATTGGCACTACTTTTATCCATTTTTCCGCTTGCTACTGCTTGTTCCTGTTTACGTGAAGAAAGTTGTCGTTCAATATCTTTCAGATTTTCCAACTTACGTGAGATAATATTTAATTCATAGGTGAGATGAGCATTTTGTTCAGTAAGACGGTCTAATTTATTATCGCTTTCTTGTTGTAAACGTAAATATTTAGCATTTGCTTCTTCAAGATAAACAGTCTGTATTTGATTTTCGCGCCATAATTCTAATAGTGGGCGAATAGGTGCAGGAAACTGCAAACTATAAATATTCAAATTATCAATCATTTTACGCCGGGCGATGACTGTTGGTTCTGTAACATCGAGTAAGATACTATGACGAAAAACATTCTGCCAATTAATTAACTGGATCGTTTTAGTCATCAAACGCGCTTGCTCTTTATTCAATCGATTAGCGCAATCAACTATTCTCAACCAGTAAAGCGGATTATCGGTAGCATTCTCACTGTCTATATTCCATATTTTTTCACAATTTACGTAGCGATAATCTGTTATACGTTCTTCTATTGGCATCGATTCATTTATCATATCCAGAGGTAATGGATGATGAGACTTACTACATGCTATTAATAAAAAGGGTAAAAAAAGTGTTGTTAACTTTATTTTCCAGCTAGTGGAAAAAAATCCCTCACAACTTAGACTAGCTGATGCAATATGCCATGTTTTCCGCATTATCCCTGCGGCTATTAGGGTGTTGTAATTAGACCAATTTGGCATTATTCATACTCTGTGGTTAGTGGTAGTTCAATACGAAAACAGACATCAGCAAACGGACAGTCGATAAGCAACAATTGACCATTCATTCTCTTAATACAATCTTGGGCAATACTTAATCCTAACCCGCTACCTTTTACTGCCCCTTTACGCAATAAAGATCCCTGAAAAAAAGGTTCATAAATCATATTTTGTTCAGCTTCTGGAATGGGTGTTCCTGTATTAGCGATATCGATTTGGAGTTTATCATCAGTTTCATTACTTATTATCCAAATCTTACCCGATTCAGAACCGTAGTGCACTGCATTAGAATAGAGATTATCGATCACTCTAGCCAAAAATGTAGGCTCTGCACGACAGTGAGTCATATTCAACTCAATTTCAGTTTGCATATTTTTAGATCTAGCCGTTAGGTTATGTGAAGAAACGACATTTGCCACCAACTTGGTTAAATCAATTTGCTGAATCTGTGCCGGCCCATCAGCTAACTGACGATTATAGTCTAATAATTGCTCAATAAGTTGTTGCAAATGTTTACTACTATTATCCAATATAGCGACAACCTCTCGTTGATCTAAAGTTAGAGGTCCTGCTACTTCATCAGCTAATAGTTCAGCCCCTTCACGCATGCTGGCTAAAGGTGTTTTTAATTCATGAGAAATGTGACGTAAAAATTCATGTCGTTGTGACTCCAGCCAACGAAGTCGTTCACTCAACCAAACTATACGCTGAGCCAATGAACGTAGTTCACTGGGGCCTTTAAAACGCTCTAATCTAGTAAAAAGTGTTCCTCCTGCCCCAAGATGATTAATCATACGCTCTATAGCTTTCACCGGACCAATAATCATTCTAGTAAATAAAACAACTAATAATACACTCAATAAAAAGACAATTAGTGTTTGCCAACCAAAATATTGCCCTTTCTCAGCAATCGCATTCTGCAATTGAGTACCACGTCCAAATACGACATCCCGTGTTAATTGTACTAATTGGTTATTGGTAACCGAAAAACGTTCAAGCGCCGTAGCCATTTCTGGAATAGGCGAATTATTTTCGCATTTTAAATCGGAGAGATCTTCCAGTAAGGTTTGAATAGTGGCGATTTGGCTTTTATCGGGCAAAATAGCCAGTTGACGCGCTAACATATCACTATATTCTTGCCGTTTTTTCTTATAAAGCGCAGCAAAAGTTTGATCGTTTAACACACAATATTGACGATAACTACGTTCCATTTCAAGCGCAGTGCTGGTCATGATTTCACTTCGCCTGGCATCAAGCAAGGTAGTACGATTAATATCAGCTGCTTGATTACTCAACTCATCTAAACTTTGATAGGCCTGATAGGCCAATATTAATAATGGCAATAGAACCAATAAAAAAGCCATCACCACCAGTTGGCGTAGTGAGCGCGGAAAAGAATGCCATTTATTCAAAGAAATCATCTCATTACCTATTCATACTATTATGGTAACAGAACTTTTATGCGATAGTGAATTTGTCTCGTAATTTAATAAAAATATCTAATCAATTGTTATGTTAAAAACAGCCTGTTAATCACGAATATCAAGGATGAAATTTTAAATAATCAATAAGGAAGTAAGACAAGGAAGGTAAATAATATTCATGGGCTAAAGCAGCAATAAATACTTTATCTAATAACTCACTGCACCCCGCCCATATCGGCGAGGAGAGCAGCGAATTTTTATAAATGGTGCCTCACTCCACGTGTCGCCCGATGTTTGATAAAGCCAGTTAATAAGCAATATCATGCTGCTGGACGGTAGGCACCTTACTTTTGGCATCATTCCTGGTTTATGTGGTATATATCCCTCTACATTGGGTCCGACATAAAAAGTTGAATGAGCAACTACCCAACATAATATGCATTTTATATGCCATCTTTTTAAAAGAAATTATAATTGATTGAAATTTAATAAAAAATAAAATTTTTAAGGTTTTAAAATGGTGTTTCGTTAAATTTAATGCCTCTATTTTAGTAAAAATGTCGCCTATTTGCGACATTTCATAGAGTGAATGAGATAATAATAAAAAATCATACAATTAAATGTCTCCGTTTTGAGACAATTTATTTTGATTACTTGTCAATTAGCGACAGTTAGAGAACTTAACCAACAATTTAACCAATTATTAATTAATTTTAATAATAATTAACATTGAGTTTCAACTAAATTTAGCTGATCATCAAACCTATTCTACTTATTTTCAATCAAAAAATTATCGTTACATTTTATCGCCTATCTCTAACCATTTTTTTATCACTAAAATTAGCCACAGAAGAAAATATCTAATTAACCCAACTGACGACGAGCATTACGGAAAATACGCATCCAGGGGCTATCTTCGCCCCACTCTGGTGGATGCCAGGAATGGCTAACTGTACGAAATACTCGCTCCGGATGCGGCATCATGATAGTCGCCCGCCCATCTAAGCTCGTCACCGCAGTAATACCATTAATCGAACCATTTGGATTTGCAGGATACTGTTGAGTAACCTGACCATAATTATCAACAAAGCGTAGCGCGACTAAATGATTTTTTTCCAACTGGTTAACATCAGCCATGTTACGCATCTCAACTTGTCCCTCACCATGAGAAACCGCTATTGGTAGCTGGCAACCGGCTATATCTTGTAAAAATAGCGAAGGACTTTCCATCACTTTTACCAAGCTAAAACGCGCTTCAAACCGCTCTGAACGATTACGTACAAATCGTGGCCAATGTTCAGCACCTGGAATTAACTGATGGAGATTAGACATCATTTGACACCCATTACATATGCCTAAAGATAAAGTATCAGAGCGAGTAAAAAAGTCAGCAAATTCGTCATGTACACGTGAATTGAATAAAATTGATTTTGCCCAGCCTTCTCCGGCACCCAATACATCACCATAAGAAAAGCCGCCACAGGCAACTAACAGCTGAAAATCAGCGAGTGTTACTCTACCAGCTAACAAATCACTCATATGCACATCGATGGCAGTAAAACCTGCACGATAAAATGCAGCCGCCATTTCAATATGGGAATTGACCCCCTGTTCACGTAAAACAGCCACTTTTGGTGAGCGGTTTGTCATAATATAGGGCGCAGCAATGTCATCTGCTGGATCAAAATTTAATTTTACATTCAATCCCGGATCTGTCAGATCTTGTTTAGCTTGATGTTCTTGATCGGCACACTCAGGATTATCTCGTAAACGTTGCATTTGCCAACTGGTCTCAGCCCACCATAATCGCAATTGACTACGCTTTTCACGATAAATTTCTTTGCCATGGCTGTTGATAGCAACAATATCGTCATTAATTGCCATACCAATATACTGAACACACTCAGCCAATCCATGCTCAGCTAAACAAGCTTCCACCATTTCCCTATCCGCTTGCTTGACTTGGATGACTGCACCTAATTCTTCACTGAATAAAGCCGCAAGAATATCTTTATCACAATGACCGATATCAATATTCAAACCACAGTGACCAGCAAATGCCATTTCAGCTAATGTAACAAATAGGCCACCATCAGAGCGATCATGATAAGCTAATAATTTTTGTTCTTTTATAAGCGCCTGAATCGCATTAAAAAAGCCTCTTAATAAGTTAGCATCACGCACATCCGGTGCATGATCACCTAATTGCTGATAAACCTGCGCCAATGCTGAACCACCCAATGCATTATGCCCCTGGCCGAGATCTATTAATAATAATGCATTATCTTGATCACTTTTCAGTTCAGGTGTAACCGTTAAACGAACATCTTCAACCCGAGAAAAAGCCGTAATAACAACAGAAAGTGGCGCGGTCATCTCACAAATCTGTTCGCCTTCATGCCAGGTGGTCTTCATTGACATTGAATCTTTACCAACCGGGATGGTTAAACCTAATGCTGGACATAGCTCTTCACCAATCGCCTTCACAGCTTGATACAAACCTGCATCTTCACCAGGATGTCCCGCGGCGACCATCCAATTAGCGGAAAGCTTCACCCGTTTTAGCTCCTGAACATAAGCAGAAGCGATATTGGTTAACGCTTCTCCAACCGCCATCCGGCTAGATGCCGCATAGTCCAAAAGTGCTATTGGTGAGCGCTCACCGATAGACATAGCTTCACCATAATAACTGTCTAAACTAGCAGTCGTGACCGCACAATCAGCAACCGGGATCTGCCAAGGCCCCACCATTTGATCTCGCGCCACCATTCCGGTAACACTTCGATCACCAATAGTAATCAGAAAAGTTTTCTCTGCGACAGCGGGTAAATGTAATACCCGTTTAACTGCTTCTGTTAGAGTTATCGTCTCGCGATTAATCGGTTTACCGGCTGCATATTGAGAACTAACGTCACGTTGCATCTTGGGTGCTTTACCTAACAAAACATCAAGCGGCATGCAAATAGGCTGGTTTTTAAAATAACTATCATTAAGAACCAAATCCCGATTTTCCGTTGCTTCACCAACTACAGCATATGGCGCGCGTTCTCGACGACAAATAGACTCAAATAAAGGAAGTTGTTCAGGTAACACTGCCAATACATAGCGCTCTTGAGATTCATTACACCAAATCTGACGTGGATCCATACCTGGTTCATCATTCAATATTTGGCGTAGTTCAAATACTCCCCCGCGACCCGCATCATTCACGAGCTCAGGCATGGCATTAGAAAGCCCTCCCGCGCCTACATCATGGATAAATAGGATCGGATTATCCTTACCTAACTGCCAGCAACGATCAATAACCTCTTGGCAACGACGCTCCATTTCAGGGTTATCACGTTGTACCGAGGCGAAATCAAGATCAATATCAGACTGCCCGGAAGTCATCGATGAAGCTGCGCCGCCTCCCAGTCCAATATTCATTGACGGGCCGCCTAATACAATTAATTTAGCGCCAACGGGTATATTCCCTTTTTGAATATGTTCTGCCCGAATATTACCTATACCACCCGCTAACATAATCGGTTTGTGGTAGCCACGTAATTCTGCTCCATTATGACTATCCACTTGTTGTTCATAAGTACGAAAATAACCTAACAAAGCGGGTCGCCCAAATTCATTATTAAAAGCGGCGCCCCCTAATGGCCCATCAAGCATAATATCCAGCGCACTAACAATACGTTGCGGTTTGCCAAAATTTTGTTCCCAAGGTTGTTTAAAGCCTGGAATACGTAAGTTAGAAACTGCAAATCCAACCAAGCCTGCTTTAGGCTTTGCACCACGTCCAGTTGCACCTTCATCGCGTATTTCTCCACCCGAACCGGTTGCAGCTCCTGGCCAAGGAGAAATGGCAGTCGGGTGGTTGTGCGTCTCTACTTTCATCAAAATATGCGCATTTTCATGATGATAATCATACTTACCGGTTACTGGATCAGGAAAAAAACGCCCGATATTCGATCCTTCCATTACGGCAGCGTTATCTTTATATGCCGATAAAATATAATCAGGGGTTTGTTGATAAGTATTTTTTATCATGCTAAACAAAGAATTAGGTTGAGATTTACCATCAATAACCCAACTGGCATTAAAAATTTTATGCCGACAATGTTCTGAATTAGCTTGTGCAAACATATAGAGCTCAACATCCGTTGGATCCCGGCCTAATGCTTGAAAGGCATGCATTAAATAATCAATCTCATCTGTGGCTAACGCTAACCCTAATTCAGTATTTGCCAATTCCAGTGCACGACGACCATTTTTTAATATTTCTATCGTTACCATCGGCGCCGGCTTATGGTGCATAAAGAGGGATTTTACCTGTTCAAAAGAAGTCCAAACAGCTTCAACCATACGATCATGCAAAATGACAGATAAATCATCCAATTGTGATATATCCAATGGCGCAGAACAAATAATATAATAAGCAATGCCACGCTCAAGCCGGATCACCTGCTGTAATCCACAGTTATGAGCAATATCCGTTGCCTTTGAAGACCAAGGTGAAATAGTGCCTGGCCGTGGAGTAACTAAGAGTAACTGGCCCTTAGGCTGTTGCTCAGTTAATGAAGGGCCATAATGGAGCAATTGACTCAGTTTTTGTCGATCTTCCTGATTTAATGGCGCACCAAGTTCAGCAAAGTGTACATATTCAGCATAAATGTCAATAACCGGCAGTTGTTGTTGTTGGCATAAAGAAAGAAGCTTAGTAATGCGAAATGTCGATAAAGCGGGTGAGCCACGCAGAAGTTCCATAGTAATAGATTCTCTTAACTTATAAAGCTGGCCTGAAGATAAGTATCAGGAAAACTGGCTGACTATTATAAAGCATCATGAGCCGTTACGAAACCGTTTGCGTGAACATTTATCACTCACTGGGAAATGTTAAAGATATGTAAAATAGATTAAATTACGTTGCAAATCCTTTTTTTGTTAAGCAAAATGTCGGGCTCTTAAAAAATTGACCATAATTTGGTCATTTTAATTAAGATAATATGTTTAACTAACGAGATATAACCATTTGATTAATATTAGAATTAATTATCTTGTTATCGTTATCGTCTCTATAATTTCTGTTGGTGTCATTGCACTTAATATTGAGTGGCCCAACCAGCAGCAAGACCAGGTGAAGAGAATTATTTCTCGTGGTGAACTACGTGTAAGTACCATTAATTCACCACTTATGTCCTTTAACGATAAGCAAGAAGCAAGCGGATTTGATTACGAACTGACTAAACGCTTTGCCGATTACCTTGGCGTAAAGCTACGTATCAATGTACGTTCAAATATCAATCAACTTTTTAATGATCTTGAAAACGGTAATAGTGACTTCATTACTGCAGGACTTCTTTACAATGAGAAGCGCCTCGATAAAGCACAGCCGGGCCCTGCCTACTATACCGTTTCACAACAACTGATTTATCGTAAAGGGATAAATCGTCCACGATCCTTGAATGATGTAAAAGGCAAGTTTGTCGTTGCCATTGATTCAGTACACGCTAGTACATTGCAACGGTTGAAGCAAAAATATCCTAATCTTCAATGGGAAGAAACCAGTCATTATAATGCGACTGAGTTATTACAACTGCTAGCCGAAGGGAAAATTGATTATACTATAGAAAACTCTATTGTCGTCGCCATGCAGCAACGTATTCATCCAAACATTGCGGTAGCTTTTAATGTTAGCGACGATCATAGCCTTAATTGGTATATGAAACGTTCAAAAGATAATAGTCTAAATGCAGCAATGTTAGACTTCTTCAATAAAAGCAAAGAAGAAGAACTTTTAACACGCCTAGATGAAAAATATTTTGGCCATGTAGCTAGCTTTGATTATTTTGATACGCTTACTTTTATTACTGCGATTAATAAAACTTTGCCAACCTATAAACATCTGTTTAAAAAATATGCAGAAAATATGGATTGGCGTCTACTCGCAGCAATTTCCTGGCAGGAATCACACTGGGATCCACTTGCCACATCACCAACTGGGGTTCGTGGTTTGATGATGCTAACGGTTCCTACTGCACAAACTATGGGTGTGTCAGATAGGCTGGATCCAGAGGAAAGTATTAAAGGTGGCGCCGCTTATTTACAATACCTAATTTCACGCTTACCAACCACTATTGCGCCTGATGATCGCATTTGGTTTGCATTATCAGCTTATAATATGGGGTTGGGACATATGCTTGATGCCAGGAAACTGACACGCATGCAAGGCGGTGATCCAGACAGTTGGTTAGATGTAAAAGCCAGACTTCCCTTACTTAGCAAGAAAAAATATTTTGCTAAATTAACTTACGGTTATGCGCGTGGTTATGAAGCCTATCGCTATGTGGAAAATATTCGCCGTTATCACCAGAGCTTGGTGGGTTACCTACAGAATAAGGAAATGAATCAAAATATGCAGCTTGCTGCCAGGGATCCTCTTTTATTCTCTAGAACCAGTAGCAAAAAAGAGAGTAGTGATTAATTTAGCCAAAAATCACTAAATAGTATTAGCCTCTATTTCTGCCTAAGTAGCCTCACTAAGCTACTTAGGCAGATTTAATTTAGCAACGTGGCGCTTTCTTGGCCAACTTTTTTTCTGCTCGCCGCTGTTTAAAAAAACAACTTAACATCTCCGAACATTCATCGGCCAAAATCCCTCCCAATACCAAAATACGATGATTCATATCAGGATGATTAAAAACATCAATTACTGATCCCGCAGCACCGGTTTTTTGATCCGGGGCACCATAAACCAAGCGACCAATACGTGCATGGATCATAGCCCCAGCGCACATAATACAAGGTTCTAGTGTCACATAAAGGGTAGTATTAAGTAAGCGATAATTTTGTAAATATTGACCACCTGCGCGCAAAGCTAAAATTTCTGCATGAGCGCATGGATCATGAGCGGAAATAGGATGATTGCAACCTTCTGCAATCAATTTATCTTCATGTACCAATACTGCACCTACTGGAATTTCACCTTTTGCTTGCGCATTTTCTGCGAGTAAAATAGCTTTTTGCATCCAATAAACATCTTTTTCGGCTTGCTCCACGAATAAAAACCTCAAAAATTAACTTACACGACAAAAATTGTTATAACATAATATCAATTTATGGTTTAATGAAACTAATGAAGATAGTTAATCACGTTGATAAACTATCTGTAAAATAATCTATGCTATTACTTAAAATTAGCCTATTTGACCTTGCACATCTTTAAATTAAAGATAATAACCTATTTAACATGTGTATATTAAATGATAAAAAAATTAATAAATAACAATCAGTATTTTTGGCTAAAAATATTGCTCCTTACTATATTATTCAGCCTAATTCATTATGCTATGGGCTACCCAGCAAGGCTAAACTATACAGCGGGTATCGTCGCATTACTCATCGTTATCAGTCCATTACGGATAATATATAGTGGGTTTATTATCATATTCTCAGTTATTGCAGCGCTATATTTTCCAGCCAGGTTTCTGTACGGTGCGCCCTCACTCACCATAGCAACATCGGTTACTTATACCAATTTACATGAAGCAATAGAATTTATTACTAATATTCCATACTATCTTTACGCCGGCTCAGTATTTATTTTGCTGTTCGGTTTTTCCTGTGCAAAATTTAAGCTTAAAAGCTCAAAAAAAATAAAGATTTGGGCTTTTATTACCTTTGTACTGTTTCTTCTCTATGGTCCAATAAAAGATTATAAAGAAATGGGTAAATTTGATATTTTAAATAGTGGTTATCCTGAAATTAAATTTATCAACGATTTTTACTATGCTAAACAAGAGGCGACAAAACTTTTTAGTTTAATTGCGCAGAAAGATGATTTCCAACCAAACAATGCTGCCACACCTTATGATACCTATGTTATAGTGATTGGAGAAAGCGCCAGACGTGACTTTATGCATGTTTATGGCTTTCCAATTAATAATACCCCATTTATGGATAGTGCAAATGGTATTATATTTAATCATTATATTTCAGCCGCCTCAACAACCGTACCATCATTAACTCATTCCCTAGCTCAGCCACCTAAATTAGCCAATAATATTATTGCACTCGCTAAAAAATGGGGATTTACCACCTATTGGCTATCAAATCAGGGAGCGGTTGGTATCTATGACACACCGATTGCCTCAATGGGTAAAAAAGCCGACCAGCCGTTTTTCCTTAAAAGAGGAAGTTATAATAATAGTAAAGATACCAACGATGATGAATTGCTACCGCAAATCGCGGCAGCAATCAAAGCTCCTCCTGCCAAAAAATTGATTATTGTTCATTTAATTGGCAGCCATCCCCGTGCCTGCGTAAGAACTGATAATCATTATGATATCTTTTATAAAAGTAAAGAAATCTCATGTTATATCCAGAGCATAAAAAATACTGATAAGCTACTAGCAACGATTCATCAATATTTAACTAACAGCCAGTCAAAATGGAGCATGATATACTTTTCTGATCATGGTCTGGGTTTCGTCAATAAAAACAATCCGAGTGACCTTAAACTCACCCATAACGACCAATATCGTCAGGATTACGAAGTACCACTGTTTATTAGTGCTTATAATTCTAACGACCGGCAGTACATCAACGCTGCCAGAAGTGGAATTAACTTTTTAAGTCTATTTTCTGAATGGTCAGGTATTGACCATCCCAGTATTGACCATTCCTGTAATATGATTTCAAACGATATTTGTTCACAACAAAATAGTGTCATTGACTTTAGCAATAAACGAATTGACTATACAAAATTACCGGCCGATATGGCACCATAGCAGTATGCCAAAGAGCAAACCGGTTAATAAGGTAATAATATTATTGTTTTAGCGTGATAATTTACGCTAGACAATATAAAATAAGCTGTGTTTATTTTCGCTTCAAGCCTAATAATAAATGCAGCTTTTTACTTACTTAATAATATAACTAATATTTTAAATAAAGCTTAAAATGTCACTATTAATTACTCATCGCTGTATCAACTGTGATATGTGTGAACCAGAATGTCCTAATGAAGCGATTTCAATGGGAGAAGAATTTTACCAAATCAACCCCAATCTCTGTACTGAATGCATTGGCCACTATGATAAGCCAACTTGCCAATCCGTTTGTCCGATCAGCAATACCATTATTAAAGATCCGAATAACACTGAAACAGAAGAACAATTATGGGATAAATTTGTCTTATTACACCATGCCGATAAAATTTAACTTTCCATAATCACCGTGGCACAAGCATAATTTTGTTCATCAGATAATGATACATGTATGTGTTGCACACCTAATGAATCAGCCAATATTTTTGCTTGCCCTAACAAATTCAGCCCTGGCTTACCTAATTCATCATTAAAAACTTCAAATTGATTAAGTGCTAAACCATTTCGAATACCGGTTCCTAAAGCTTTTGCCGCTGCTTCTTTGACAGCAAAGCGCTTTGCCAAAAAACGGACTGGCTGAGAGTGACTTTGATATTGTCGCCATTCTTGAGCAGACAATATACGTTTTGCCAGGCGTTCTTCTAAACGCTCGATAATCTGCTCTATACGTATAATTTCAACCAAATCGGTACCCAATCCAATAATCGCCATTAACCACGCGCCTCACGAAGAATTTTCTTCATATCACTGACCGCCATTGCCATACCACTAAAAAGGGCTCGCCCAATAATCGCATGACCAATATTAAGTTCATATATATCTGGCAACTGTGCAATACGCTGGACATTATGGTAAGTTAGCCCATGACCCGCATTGACCTTAAGCTTTTTCGCCGTAGCATAACTTACCGCTTGCTTGATACGTTTAAACTCTTCTTCCTGCTTTAACTCGCTGTTAGCGTCAGCATAAGCACCGGTATGAATTTCAATAAAGGGCGCCCCAATTTCCACTGCCGCATCAATTTGTTTATCGTTAGGAGCAATGAATAAAGAAACCGTGATACCTGCTTCGGCTAATCGTTTGACAGCCGTTGCGACTAACGCTTGTTGGCCAACAACGTCAAGCCCACCTTCCGTCGTAACTTCTTCACGTCGCTCTGGTACCAGGCAACAAAATTGAGGTTTGATCTGACAGGCAATATTGACCATCTCATCTGTTATTGCCATCTCCAGATTCATCCGCGTTTGTAACATTTGGCGAAGTAACTTAACGTCACGATCAGTAATATGGCGGCGATCTTCACGCAAATGGACGGTGATCCCATCTGCACCCGCCTGTTCAGCAAGAAATGCCGCATGTATTGGATCAGGATATTGAGTTCCCCGTGCATTACGCACTGTCGCAACATGATCAATATTAACGCCTAATAATAACTCTGCCATATTAAACTCCTGTTATCCATTTCATAGTTAGAATTTCGTTTATCCATGCAATCATAATATCTTGAAATAGGTGTTAGTGACCCCACTTCAACGCGTTTTAGGCAATATAAGCTGGCAAAAAAGCTCGCGGCTTTTTAATGGACTTCCCCCTAAATAAGGTTTAAGCGCAACGCGTGTAAAACGTTTTGCTGCTCTCAATGTATCAATATCAGGAAACTCACGATAGGCAAATGCCTTAAGCTGCTTGCCGGTAAAACTCAAGTGATCAATAACCAAACTGGCAATAAAACCTTTCTCTTGCCGGTAACGGTAAGTCATGCTATCTATCACCGGTTCACCGCTACCAGAGCAGTGTAAAAAATCAACACCATAACCTAAATGAGATAACAATGATAATTCAAAACGACGCAATGCATGTTCTGGCGTAGATTCACTGCCAGCCAATATCTGCAAACAGGTAAGGTATTCAAAAAATAGGCTTTGAAAAGGGATGTTGTAGGCTAAAACTCGCGCAAGCAATTCATTAACATATAGACCGCTGTACAGCACGGTACCGGTAAATGGTAGCGCTAAAGAAATTGGTTCTGCGCCACGTAACGTTTTCATTTCTCCCTTGCCTCCCCAACGGATCAGCAAGGGCGTAAAGGGTTGTAAACAGCCTTTTAGATTAGAACGACGGCTACGAGCACCTTTGGCCAATAGTCGAATTCGACCCTCATTTTCGGTGAAAAAATCTAATAATAAGCTCGTTTCACTATAAGGGCGAGTATGAAGTACAAATGCACGTTGCCAACCGTCCACTGAAATCCGCCTTAATGAAGATCATCTATATAGCCTAAACTACGCAGTGCACGTTCATCATCAGCCCATCCAGCTTTAACTTTGACCCAAAGTTCAAGATGAACTTTAGTCGCAAAAAGTTTTTCCATATCCATCCGAGCTTCAATGCCAATTTTCTTAATTTTGCTACCTTTATTGCCAATAACCATTTTTTTCTGGCCATCTCTTTCAACCAGAATCAGACCATGAATGTTATAGCCACCGCGTTCATTTACCACAAATTGTTCAATTTCAACTGTGACCGAATAGGGTAATTCATCACCAAGAAAACGCATTAACTTCTCACGAATAATTTCAGCAGCCATAAAGCGTTGTGAGCGATCGGTAATATAGTCTGCTGGAAAATGATGCGCCGCTTCTGGCATATGTTGTCGAACAATTTTAGTAATAATATCAATACCAGTACCTTTTTCCGCACTAATCGGCACAATATCCAGAAAATTCATTTGCTTACTAAGAAAGCCAATATGAGGCAGTAAGCGGGTTTTATCCACTACATTATCAATTTTATTGATCACTAATAATACCGGGCAAGGCACATGACGCAGTTTATTTACCACCATCTCATCATCGATTGTCCAATGTGTACCTTCAACAACAAAAATAATCAGTTCCACATCACCAATTGAACTACTTGCTGCCCGATTCATTAAACGATTTATTGCGCGCTTTTCTTCTACATGCAATCCGGGGGTATCGACATAAATTGTTTGATAATTACCTTCTGTCTCAATTCCCATGATGCGATGACGGGTTGTCTGTGGTTTACGTGAAGTAATAGAAACCTTTTGCCCAAGTAATTGGTTCAGTAATGTTGATTTACCCACATTTGGACGCCCTACAATAGCGACAAATCCACAATAGGTTTTCGGTTTGCTCATTCAAGCTCCAATATTTTTAATGCCTGCTCAGCGGCTGCTTGTTCAGCCTTACGACGACTTGAACCCACTCCTTGAACAGGTTCCTTTATGCCACTAACCTGACAATGAATAGTAAATTCCTGATCGTGCGCTTCACCGCGAACTTGAACGACCAAATAATTCGGTAAAGGTAGATGGCGTCCCTGTAAATACTCTTGTAAACGTGTTTTAGGATCTTTTTGTTTATCGCCGGGACTAATTTCTATTAATCGAGTGTCATACCAGGCCAAAACAATTCGTTCAGTGGTTTGAATATCACTATCTAAAAAAATACTGCCAATTAAAGCTTCGATAGTATCTGCCAATATTGATTCTCGACGAAAACCACCGCTTTTTAATTCACCTGGCCCTAAGCGCAAGCATTCTCCCAAATCAAACTCTCGTGCAAGCTCAGCCAGAGTATTTCCTCTGACCAATGTTGCGCGCATACGACTCATATCACCTTCATCAACTTTAGGAAAACGATGGTAAAGATCATTAGCAATCACAAAACTAAGAATTGAATCGCCTAAAAATTCCAATCTTTCATTATGACTACTACTGGCACTACGATGAGTTAATGCTTGTTTCAATAATTCAATTTGTTTAAAAGCATAACCAAGCTTACGCTGTAGCTGTTTAATTTCTTGCCGCTCTGACCACTCAATTAAAGAAGAATTCATGTGCTACCAATTATTTTATTATCAAATTACAAAAAGCATACGCAACAGATCTGTAAAATTAATTTTTACAAAGCTGCTGCGTTGGTAGGTTTCCTGATATCACTTAGGAAACCATCATATTTGATTGTCTCGCTATATTCTATCTCGATTGCTATATAAATCAATTTAGCATCAATGATTAGTTTATTTTATTAGTTAATTGCACCAATTCGACTTAAACGCACCCCAGTTGGCCATTCACCCTCGTGCTTATCAAGACTAAACCAGATAATAACGGCACGCCCAACTAAATTTTCTTCAGGTACAAAACCCCACATACGGCTATCTGCACTATTATCCCGATTATCTCCCATCATAAAATAGTGTTTAGGCGGAACAATCCATTCATTGTCTGGTAAACCGGGCTGTTGATAACGTGACTGGGTATATACCTGTGGGATCACTAAGATTTCATGGCTAACATCATCTAATTTTTCAATTCTTTCCGCTTGACGTAATGCGTTAGTTGGAACTGGTTCACCCAATGGAATTTGATAACCCCCTTTCTGGCTTTCTACCATTGAATCCATATTAAAAAATAAGGCCCATTCACTCTCTTTTAATGAAGAATAGATAATTGGTAATGCTCGCGCACAGTTTGAACTTGAACAATTCGGGTATATGCGTAACTCTTTTTGTTCAGGATCATAAACAATTTTATCACCAGGTAGACCAATAACACGTTTAACAAAATCTACACTAGGATCTTTAGGATATTTAAAAACCGCAATATCACCACGTTTAGGTTTTCCTGTTTCCAATAAGGTTGTTTGTGTAACAGGATCTTTTAATCCATAAGCAAACTTTTCTACTAGTATAAAATCACCAACCAATAAAGTAGGCATCATTGAACCTGATGGAATTTGAAACGGCTCATAAATAAATGAGCGTATTACTAATACAATCGCTAATATCGGAAAAATAGATGAACAAGTATCAACCCATGATGGTTTATGTATACTTTCAGCTAAGTGCGTCTGCTCTACGCTTCCCTCAATCACCTTTTGCTGCTGTGCCATTTTTTTCTTGCGAGCAGGAGCTAATTTAAAACGATCAATAAGCCAGATAATCCCTGTAATTAAGGTCGCCAGCGTCAAAATCAAAGAAAAAGTGTTAGCCATTATGACTCCTTATAACGGTTAGTTATCTTTACCTACGTGAAGGATAGCTAGGAATGCTTCCTGCGGTAGTTCAACATTACCAACCTGCTTCATTCGTTTTTTACCTTCTTTCTGTTTCTGTAGTAATTTTTTCTTACGGCTAACATCACCACCATAACATTTAGCTAATACATTTTTACGTAATTGTTTCACCGTTGAACGCGCTATAATGTGGGTACCAATAGCGGCCTGAATTGCAATATCAAACTGCTGGCGCGGGATCAGATCTTTCATTTTATCTACCAGCTCACGACCCCGGTATGGTGCATTTGCACGATGCGTAATCAATGCTAAAGCATCCACTCTTTCACCATTAATTAACACATCTACACGCACCATATCCGCCGCTTGGAAACGGACAAAACCATAATCTAATGAAGCATATCCCCGAGAAGTCGATTTCAAACGATCAAAGAAATCTAACACCACCTCAGCCATAGGAATTTCATAGGTTAATGCGACCTGATTACCATGATAGACCATATTAGTCTGCACACCGCGTTTTTCTACACATAACGTAATGACATTACCAAGATATTCCTTCGGCATTAGCATGTTACATTCTGCAATGGGTTCACGTAATTCATTTATGTTATTAAGCGCCGGTAACTTAGAGGGACTATCAACATAAATGACATCACCATTCGTTAACTCAACTTCATAAATAACTGTAGGTGCAGTGGTAATAAGATCCAGATCATATTCACGTTCCAAACGCTCCTGGATGATCTCCATATGAAGTAGACCAAGGAAACCGCAGCGAAATCCAAAACCTAAAGCAGTTGAACTCTCTGGTTCATAAAATAACGAAGCATCATTCAAACTTAATTTAGCTAAAGCGTCACGAAATGCTTCATAATCATCAGAGCTAACGGGGAATAAACCGGCGTAAACCTGTGGTTTTACTTTTTTAAAGCCAGGCAACGCCTGTTCAGCCGGATGACGAGCACCGGTCAATGTATCACCAACCGGCGCGCCGTGAATATCTTTTATGGCACAGACCAACCAACCTACTTCACCACAATTTAACTGTTGGCGATCAATGCGTTTGGGTGTGAAAATACCTAAGCCATCAACATTATAAAGCTGACCTGAGCTCATCACTTTAATTTTATCGCCTTTACCAAGAGTACCATTTTTAATTCGTACCAGCGAAACAACGCCTAGGTAATTATCAAACCACGAATCGATAATCAATGCCTGCAAAGGAGCTGCCGGATCACCTTTTGGCGGTGGGATCTCTTTAACCAAACGTTCAATTACTTCCTGTACCCCTAACCCAGTTTTTGCCGAACAACGAACCGCGTCATGTGCATCTATGCCAACGATATCTTCAATTTCTTCAGCCACCCGATCAGGCTCAGCCGCTGGTAAATCGATTTTATTTAGCACAGGAACAACTTCTAAATCCATTTCAATAGCGGTATAACAATTAGCAAGGGTCTGCGCTTCCACACCTTGCCCGGCATCAACAACCAGTAATGCGCCTTCACAAGCAGCTAAAGAACGGGATACTTCATAAGAGAAGTCCACATGACCGGGAGTATCAATAAAATTAAGCTGATAAGTTTCGCCGTCACTGGCTTTATAATCAAGGGTAACACTCTGGGCTTTTATGGTGATCCCTCGTTCTCGCTCCAAATCCATCGAGTCTAATACCTGGGCGGCCATTTCACGATCAGAAAGGCCACCGCAGATCTGAATAATACGATCCGACAGAGTTGATTTACCATGATCAATGTGAGCGATGATGGAAAAATTTCTTATATGTTTGATTTTCAAGGTTATATCTTCTTCTAAATGGCCTTATAAAATCAGTTTTAGCGATAGTTTAGCCTACAAAGCTAAAACTAATAAAAGCTGTTATAACAATCTTGGGAATGCATTTTACATATAAGCGACAAACAACTCAAAGAATCATTAATAATGAAAAGTCGTTTTTATGAATAAGGCGTTTATACGCATGATTAGTGACGATTTGTTTTTACTATCGATAAGCATTTTGACTGACTATGTCATTCATACTTGCTCTTTTAATTCATTAGGCGGTAAACCGATTTGCAAAATGGTGGGGTGATATAGGGTTTCTTTTTCCCAATAATGCGCAATTTTTTTTGCCAGAAAAAAACCAACACTTGCACCAACAACGGCACCAAAAAAGATAATTAATTGATTTAAAAAGAAAAATTGCATAACGCCACCGGCGATAAAAAGCCCAAGTAATGGGGTAAGGTAAACAAGCATGGCTGAACGTAATAAACTGCCTTCTGGGATCCCTACTTCCACTTTCTGACCAACAACCAGAGGCTGGCTGATCTCAAGTTCTAATTGATACTCAGTTTTCGGTCCTATTTTATTTAGAATATAAGATCCGCAGGTTGAACGAGCAGCGCAACTACCACAACCGGAATTAGAACCATATCGCAAAACAACACGACCATTATGCCAACGCACTACCGTGGCCCACTCTTTAACCATTAATTTGCCTCTTTAAAACTAATATTAGCAGCAATCTGACTAGCAGTTAACAAAGGTAATTGACCAATAACTGTAATTTCGTATTGCCCCTTTATTACCGTGTAAATGGTTAAACCACCTTTACGAAATGGCTGTTCAATAAGTGGTCGCTCTCCTGCTTTAGTGACATTAATAGAAAAACTAAATAACCCATCACCAAATATCATGGTCTCTAATGATTCATCGGTTGCTATCTCATTACAGCTACGAGATATTTCTTCAAATCCCAACGGAAGTTGGTTTACTTGCCAGTTAAATTGCTTAGTAATTGATTTGGGAATAAGTAACAAAGGAGGCATATTCAATGATGCAATCACTTGCATCGATTTTAGCAACTCTTGACTATTAAAAACTACAGAAACAACTCTAAATTGTTCCAATATTTCATTTTTACTATCTAATAGATCAATGCGCATTGGTAACTTGGTTTTTTCATCAATTAATAAGATATAGCCAAACCGTGAATTGTCTTTTGGGATAACCCGAATAACCTGACAGCTTATATCACCTATATGCGTTCTGCCTAACTGAATAAAATTGTAATAAGATTGCAGTTTAGTAAAATTAGCAAAAACAACTGATGGTAAATAATCAACGATATAAGAGCCATCTAGGGTAAAAGAATCAAAGCCTGGCTCAAAATAGCTAATTTGATTACCTTTTTGAATAATTTCACGACGAGAGCTATCCATCTGCATTATTTGAGCAATGGGTTTATTGTTAATAATGACATGACGATATCTGATCGGCGTTATACCTTGAGGGTTGATAATAATAAATGATAACTCGTAAGGTAAAGATTTTACCGCATTACCCATATCAGTTAATAAAATTTCAGCCGATAATTCTTTAGCATAGGAATGTAAAGGCAACAATAAACCGCCCAGCAAAAAAAAGAGGGCGGATAACCAATGCTTCATTACTGCTATTCTGCTCCTGAGTGAGTTTTTTCCACTACTGGTGAAGACGATGTTACGCTTTGATTCAGCATTGAACGACGCTCAAGTTCATATTGCTGTAACATCAAACCAAGTCGGCGATTACGTTGTTCTAACTGTTCGGTTTGCGGTTGAGCAAACAATTGATCATTGGAAACATTTAAACTCACAGGCGACGCAGCACCCATGATAGGTACTGTATTAAATATGGGTGAGTCAGATTTGCCATCCGTCTCTATATTAGACGTATTATAATTCTGCACACCAGCAATAACAGCTACGGCAACACTAGCTGCTACACCAACTTGCGTTATCTGATTAGCCCAAGGGCGAAGCTTACGCCAAAAAGGCATTAAACGCCAGCTAGCTGGCTCAGGTTGTGACTCCGGTATTGCATCAGGCGCAATTTGGATAGGCTCACTTGCCAGCGCCTGCTCTACTTTACCGGTAATATCAAGATGAATAACTTCGTTGATATCGCCTCTCAAACTGTCGCGGATAAGATGGTAGCTCTCCCATCGTTTCTGTAACGAAACATCTTGTAAAATGGTATGGATCAATTCTGAATCAAAGATCTCTCCATCCATTAAAGCGGAAAGTCTCTCTCTATGCATGCCAAAGTACCCTTCAGTAAAATGTGAACCACACTTAATTTCGTATTAGCGGTTGCACTTTATTATCAATAGCTTCCCTTGCCCGAAAAATGCGCGAACGAACTGTACCAACAGGACAATCCATAATAAGCGCTATCTCCTCATAACTCAGTCCATCTAACTCCCTCAGCGTAATTGCCAGGCGTAAATCTTCAGGAAGTGACTCTATGGTCCGGAAAACTACCTTTTTCAATTCTTCTGACAACATTAAATTCTCAGGGTTCGAAATTTCTTTTAATGCATTAGAAGCTTCAAAATTTTCTGCATTAACTACATCCAAATCATTCGATGGCGGTCGACGTCCTTGGGATATAAGATAATTTTTAGCTGTATTGACTGCGATCCGATAAAGCCAAGTATAAAATGCGCTTTCACCACGAAATAAACCGATAGCGCGATAAGCTTTAATAAATGACTCTTGGGCTACATCCGGGACATCTCCCTGCGGTACATAACGAGAAACAAGGCTCACAACCTTATTCTGGTATCGAATAACCAGTAAATTAAAAGCTTTTTTATCCCCTTTTTGTACCCGTTCAACCAGCACCTGGTCTGTCAACTGCTCGCTCATCCGAGGTCACTTCTCCCGAAAATAAGCCTCATATTTTCCTTATTTGAACCCGCCATGTTTTCTCTCATTTGTAAGCAAGCATTTTTTTGAGTGACAAAAACTTGCAAAGTTCCAGTCAATTTAAATTATTTCATATTCAATTTAAGCTAAACCATAAGAAAAGTTCTTTCAAGGCCACCATATTTACTCTAAATAAAAGAATAGGCTAACATGGTAATTTACTCTATTATCAAAGCTCAGTAATCAAACATTATGCCATCAACACAACACTATACGGACATTTTAATCATTGGTAGTGGCATCGCCGGTCTATCGTTAGCGCTTCGATTAGCATCACAATACCAAATAACCATACTTAGTAAAAACATTTCAACTGAAGGCGCATCTTACTATGCCCAAGGTGGAATTGCAGCGGTTTTTGATCAAACAGATAGCATAGCAGCCCATGTTAAAGATACTTTAATTGCTGGGGCCGGGTTGTGTGATAAAAAAACCGTTGAATTTGTCGCCTGTAATGCTTACCACTGTGTACAGTGGTTAATTGAGCAAGGTGTTTTATTTGATAAACAGATCAATCAAGCGGGTAAAGAACAATATCATTTAACAAAAGAAGGTGGCCATAGCCATCGTCGTATTCTTCATTATGCCGACGCAACAGGTAAACAGGTAGAAACAACCTTGGTTGAAAAAGCTATTAAGCATCCGAATATCACGATTAAGGAGCAACACAATGCTATCGATTTGCTCCGTTCAGACAAAGATCCAGCGACAATTACCGGTGCTTACATTTGGGATCTCGACCAACAACAGATTGTTATTTGTCATGCAAAAGTAACTGTATTAGCAACCGGAGGAGCCGCTAAAGTATATCAATATACCACTAATCCCGATATTTCATCAGGCGATGGCATTGCCATGGCCTGGCGAGCCGGTTGTCGGGTGGCTAATCTTGAATTTAATCAATTTCATCCGACTTGTCTTTATCATCCACAAGCACGCAATTTTCTACTAACCGAAGCTTTACGAGGTGAAGGTGCCTATCTTAGACGACCTGATGGTAGCCGCTTTATGCCCGATTTTGATAAAAGAGCGGAACTCGCCCCTCGTGATATTGTTGCTCGTGCCATTGATCATGAAATGAAACGTTTAGGGGCAGATTGTATGTTTCTTGATATTAGCCATCAGCCCGAAAGCGCGATAAAACAACATTTCCCAACTATCTATCAAAAATTAGCCACATTAGGTATTGACATGACTAATGAGCCAATTCCAATTGTACCGGCTGCCCATTATACTTGCGGTGGTGTTATGGTTGATCAGTATGGTCAAACGGATCTGAGACACCTCTATGCTATTGGTGAAGTTAGTTATACCGGGTTACATGGTGCCAACCGGCTAGCATCAAATTCATTATTAGAATGTCTTGTCTATGGATGGTCTGCGGCAAAACAGATAATGCAACAAATCGAACAAATTGATAAACCGTCAACACTCTTTCAATGGAATGAAAATCAATGCCATGATTTAGATGAACAAGTTGTCATTCAACATAATTGGCATGAGTTAAGACTGTTTATGTGGGACTATATGGGTATTGTCAGAACGACCAAACGACTGACCCGGGCATTACATCGTATCCAATTACTACAACAAGAAATAGATGAATACTATTCAAATTTCCGTCTATCAAATAATTTATTGGAACTGCGTAACCTGGTACAAGTAGCTGAATTAATGATCCGCTGTGCACTTAAGCGTAAAGAGAGTCGTGGATTACATTACACATTAGATTATCCGCAACAGCAACCGGATGCTAAAGCGACTATTCTGAGCCCTTTCAATTAAATGACTAAAGAGGGGAATATAATTACCCCCTTTTATCTATACTGGACAAAGCTGCTAGCTGATTTGTCATTGATTGCTAATAATTCTTTATATCATCACTCAACAAACCATTTTAATAGATGAACAATTTGAGCGTTCTGTTTATAATCCATTGCCTAACCAGAGGTATACAATGACTGCAACTACATTTTCTGAACTTGAGTTAGACCAAAGTCTGCTCAATGCACTGGATGATAAAGGCTATGAGCGCCCGACAGCCATTCAGCTTGCAACTATCCCTGCCGCTATGGAAGGACGCGATATTTTAGGTTCATCGCCTACCGGAACAGGAAAAACCGCCGCTTATTTACTACCGGTGATCCAACACTTACTTGACTTTCCGCGTAAACGATCTGGACCTCCACGTATTCTGATTTTAGCGCCAACTCGTGAACTAGCAATGCAAGTGGCTGAACAGGCAAAAGCGTTAGCCAAATACACCCATATTGATATCGCAACCATTACCGGCGGGGTATCCTATGTTAACCACGCTGAAATTTTTAGTGAAAATCAAGATATTGTTGTCGCAACTACTGGACGCTTATTACAGTATATTAAAGAAGAAAATTTTGATTGTCGGGCAATTGAAACCTTAATTTTAGATGAAGCCGATCGAATGCTTGATATGGGATTTGCCAACGACATTGAAACTATTGCAGGTGAAACACGTTGGCGCAAACAAACTATGTTATTTTCAGCAACACTCGCAGGTGAAGCCATTCACGATTTTGCTAATCGGTTACTGAATAATCCTCATGAAATTGATGCTGATCCTTCAAGACGCGAACGAAAAAAGATCCAACAATACTATTACCGCGCTGATAACCTCGAACATAAAACCGCACTACTTTGCCATCTACTAAAGCAACCCGATGCTACCAAATCGATTATCTTTGTCCGCAAACGCGAAAGAGCGCATGAGTTGGTTCAATGGTTACAGCAAGCCAATATAAAAACCTGGTTACTCGAAGGAGAAATGGTTCAGGCAAAGCGGACTGAAGCGGTTAAACGTCTAAATAGTGGACAAATTAACGTCTTAGTGGCAACCGATGTGGCCTCACGTGGCCTAGATATTGACGATATTAGTCATGTATTCAACTTTGACTTACCGCGTACTGCTGATGTCTATTTGCACCGTATTGGTAGAACCGCACGCGCTGGGCGCAAAGGAATAGCAATTAGCTTAGTCGAAGCCCATGATCAGCCGCTATTAGGTAAAATCAGCCGTTATCTTAAAGAGCCATTAAAAATACGCGTCATCGATAGCCTTCGGCCAACCACAAAAGCACCGTCTGAAGGTTCGTTACGTAAAGCCAAACCCTCGAAAAAAATTCGACTAAAACGGCAAGAAAAGAAAAAAACTGACCAACAACAAAAGAAAAAAACCAAAGAGCGCCATCGCGACAGTAAAAATATCGGTAAACGTCGTAAACCATCAGTAAAGCAAACTGATAACAGCGAATGATTATCCCAACCACTTATTAATTTTTCTGCTTAACTAACAAAAATTAACAGCCTGAAACCATTATCAGGCTGTTAGATATTATTTCTCAACTTATTAAGTACTATTTAATTATAAACTTTGCGTAAAAGTACGCGTAATTACATCACGTTGCTGCTCAGGTGTTAAGGAATTAAAATGCACTGCATAACCTGAAACCCGAATGGTTAATTGTGGATATTTTTCCGGATTTTCAATCGCATCTTCTAAAGTTTCACGAGATAGAACATTAACATTAAGATGTTGTCCTCCTTCTACCGCTACCTGCGGTTTAACTTCAAGGGGGATTTCCCGATATTCAAATGAACCTAACATCTTCTTGGCAACAATTTGTCCTTCATTAAAATCAGTTTTAGCGCAAATACAGCGAGCTTCATTTTTTTCGTCATCCAATAACCAAAAAGAATTTAATAATGCTGCATTATCTGCTTTAGTAATCTGTATACCAATAACCATGTCGACCTCCAAATTCGAACAAGATTAAAATAACAATTTGAAATTATTTTCAAATTTGCTATTTGCTATAACCATTATTTCTATAGACTATATAACAATTAAATATCGGTAATTCATTGATATAAATCAATAATTTCGGTTCGCAATTAATAATGAGATCGACAACTTTCTGTTTTAAATCAATTTTTTGTTTAAAAAAAATTTATATTTTTTAGAAAATAATTTTAATCCGAAAATTATAATGAAAAACAAGCGATTTCCGTTTTAAAATTTACCTCACATAACGTAAATGTTAAGTTAAACCTTATATTAATCAAAATCTAAAGGAATGGTTATGTCCGCTTTGCCCACCTGGCACGATGTCATCGGTTCAGAAAAAGAACAAGATTATTTCCGTAACACCCTGGCTTATGTTGCTAAAGCACGCCAACAAGGTACGACAATCTTTCCACCACAAAAAGATGTCTTCAATGCTTTCCGTTATACCGAACTGAGTGAAGTAAAAGTGGTGATACTAGGACAAGATCCTTACCATGGCCCTAATCAAGCGCATGGTCTCTCTTTTTCTGTCCGACCAGGTGTTCCTGCGCCACCTTCACTGGTTAATATGTACAAAGAACTTGCAAAAGATATTCCAGATTTCCACTACCCCAATCACGGTTATCTGGTCAGTTGGGCCCAGCAAGGAGTATTATTATTAAACACGGTTTTAACCGTGGAACAAGGCAAAGCACATTCTCACGCCCATCTCGGTTGGGAAACCTTTACCGATAAGGTAATTGCAGCAATTAATCAATACCGCACTGGTGTCGTTTTTTTACTGTGGGGTGCCCATGCACAGAAAAAAGGTCAATTTATTGATAACCATAAACATTTTGTCCTTAAAGCACCACATCCATCCCCTCTTTCTGCCCATAGAGGTTTTTTCGGTTGCCGACATTTTTCTAAAACCAATGAAATACTCATAAGACAGGGGTTAAGCCCTATTGACTGGACGCCGATCATTCCTGAAGAATAAACTGAATGCCACCACCATATGGGTGGCATTATCTGCATTTACTTTGCTTTTGACACAATCACCATTGCCGGACGCAATAAACGACCATTTAAGGTATAACCTTTTTGCATAACATCAATAACTTGGTTAGGTTCATGCTCTGCAGAATCGATCATCGTCATGGCTTGATGCTGTTCTGGGTTGAAAGGAACATTCTTCTCCGCTACTACCTTAATACCGTATTTGCCTACTGTGGCTAAAAAAGATTTTAAGGTTAATTCAAGTCCTTCCAGCATTGGTATTGATTCAGCTTTTTCCTTATCAACAAGTTCGATGGCCCTTTCCAGATTATCAATCACAGGTAGCAATTCATTAGCAAACCGCTCTAGAGCAAACTTATGCGCTTTTTCAACATCTTGCTCAGTACGGCGACGAATATTTTCCACTTCAGCCTTAGCGCGCAACAATGCTTCACGCTCACGTTTTTGCGCTTCTAGCAACTGCTGCTCTAATTCAGTAATCCGTGGATCAATTAATACTTCTTCCGTAGAACTCACTGGTTGCTCGGTCTGAATTGCTGGTTCTTTTGCCTCATTTTTTTGTGATTTTTTTGATTCTTTTTGTTTAGAGGCTTGCTCATCATGCACTTTATGATCTTTACTACTCATGAGTATCTCCACATTCTTTTTAGCATTAATCCAGATTATTAGCTTATTATGGGGATAAAAGTTTGGGATTCAAGAGAGCACGCCAACTTGTAAGAGGAAATAAACCATGCTGACCGGAAAACCAGCAAAAAAGGCATTATTTGAATATATTGGCATTGTCGGTCACCCTAGACATCCAGAGGCATTGGCAACTCATGAACAACTTTATAACTGGCTAAGAGCGCAAAAATATAAAGTTATTGTTGAACAACAAATTGCCCAACAGCTTAAGTTAAAAAATGCCAACATCGGTAGATTTACAGACATTGGTAAAACCGCTGATTTAATAATCGTTGTTGGTGGTGATGGTAATATGCTAGGCGCTGCTCGCGTCCTATCACGCTATGAGAATAAAGTTATTGGCATCAATCGCGGTAACCTTGGTTTTTTAACTGATCTGGGGCCAGATAACGCGCTACAGCAACTGACAGACGTATTAGCTGGCCATTTTTATGAAGAACAGCGCTTCTTATTGGAAACCCAAATCAGCAAAAAAAATCACAAACCGCGCATGAGTACGGCAATTAATGAAGTCATTTTACACCCAGGCAAAGTGGCTCATATGATCGAATTTGAAGTTTATATAGATGATCGCTTTGCCTTTTCTCAACGCTCCGATGGACTGATTATTACCACACCGACGGGCTCAACCGCTTATTCGCTCTCTGCCGGAGGCCCAATCCTCACCCCCAACCTTGAGGCTATCGCGTTAGTTCCTATGTTTCCGCATACTCTTTCATCACGACCTCTCGTTATCAGTAGTGACAGTAGTATTAAATTAAAATTTAGACAAAAAAACATCAATTATGAAATCAGTTGTGACAGCCAAATCATTTTACCTATCCAAGATGATGATGAGGTCTTAATCAAACGAAGTAATAAAAAACTTAATCTCATCCATCCAAAAGATTATAATTATTTCAATACATTAAGTTCAAAACTAGGCTGGTCAAAGAAAACCTTTTGATTTTTTTTAATTACTACTTTACTGTATAAAAAACCAGTTTATACTGTATTTATTAACAGTAGTGTTTTTACATACAGGAGAAGCACATGCTTATTCAATTAACCATCAATAATTTTGCCATTGTCCGCAAACTGGAAATTGATTTTTATCCAGGGATGTCCGCCATTACCGGCGAAACAGGCGCTGGTAAATCAATTGCAATCGATGCATTGGGTTTATGTTTAGGCAACCGAGCTGATACCAATATCGTGCGTCCTGGTGCTTCTCGTAGCGATATTTGTGCCCATTTCTCCCTTACTGACACTCCCACAGCACAAGATTGGCTAAAAAATTACCAATTAGATAACCATAATGAATGTTTGCTACGCAGAATCATCACGGCTGATGGACGATCACGCGGTTTTATTAATGGCACCGCGGTTCCCTTATCTCAATTACGTGAACTAGGGACATTACTTATTCAAATACATGGCCATTACGCTCACCAATTACTATTAGATAATCAGCATCAAAAATATCTGTTGGATACTTACGCCAACCAAACCGCTATCTTAGCTGAAATGAAATCAGCCTGGAAAAATTGGCATCAAAGCTGCCAAGAATTAACAAAATTTCAACAACAAGCCGCTGAACGCCTATCACGCCAACAACTTATTGAATATCATCTGAAAGAATTGGATGAATTAAAACCACAAGCGGATGAATATCAAAAACTAGAGCAAGAATATAAACAACTGGCCAACCATGAACAATTTCTTTCCTTAAGTCAAAATGCATTACAAATCCTTAATGACAATGAAGAACAAAATATTATCAGTATGCTAAATCATGTAAAGCAAGAGATTAATGAGCTTTCTTCTGTTAGTAATCAATTCAGTCATTTACTTGATATGCTTGAAGAAGCCTCGATCCAAATTCATGAAGTGAGTAATGAATTACGTCATTATGGTGACCGGACAGAGCTAGATCCTAGCCAACTATTCGAATTAGAACAACGCATCGCAAAATATGTCAATTTAGCCCGTAAACATCGCGTTGCGCCCGAATTACTGTTTGAATTACATCAACAACTACTGGCAGAACAAGAAAAGCTCAATCAGCAACAAGATGATTGTGACCACCTAACGACTCAAGTCGAAGGTCATCATCAATATGCGTTAGAAATAGCCAGCAAACTGCATCAAATACGGCAACAATATGCCAGTGAATTAAGTCAATTAATCACCAACAGTATGCATCAACTTTCAATGCCGCATGGCTATTTTACGGTTGATGTCAATTTTAATCCTGAACATTTACAAATTGATGGAGCAAGCCAAGTCGAATTCAACGTTACAACCAATCCGGGACAACCTCATCAAGCATTAATAAAAGTTGCTTCAGGTGGAGAACTTTCACGTATCGCACTGGCCATACAAGTGATAACAGCCAAAAAAATGGATACGCCCGCACTCATTTTCGATGAGGTTGATGTGGGGATTAGTGGTCCTACCGCCGCGGTGGTTGGAAAACTATTACGCGAATTAGGCAATTCAACTCAAGTTATGTGCGTTACCCATTTACCTCAAGTTGCAGCCTGTGGTCATCACCATTTTTATGTGAGCAAACAAACTAATGGTTGTGAAACAGAAACGCAAATGCAATTATTAGATAAAAAAAACCGCTTACAAGAAATTGCCCGGTTACTGGGCGGTAGCGAAGTAACTAAAAACATCCTAGCTAGCGCAAAAGATCTACTTGCTGCCTAAAAACATCCTCAACTTTATTGTATATTATGGCTCATAGAATAATGAGGAAAGGTTTTCAATTTCATCAATGTCGATTATTATCGATATTCTGACTCTCAAAGGAATATATGACCATGCGTTGTAAACTGTTAATTGCTGCTGCAATGTCTGTTGTTTTAACAGCAGGTTGTTCTATGGCAGAACGGCTTGTTTACCGTCCTGACATTAATCAAGGCAACTATCTTTCTGCCAGTGATGTTGCAAAAATCCAAAAAGGGATGACTCAACAGCAAGTCGCCTATACATTAGGCACACCAATGCTAAAGGATCCGTTTGGCCAGCTAATTTGGTATTATATTTTCCGTCAACAGCCTGGACATGAAAAGGTTAAACAACAAACATTAACCCTTACTTTTGATCGCAATGGTATTTTAGTCGATATCAAAAATAACGATAGCTTAGCAGCACAGAAAGCATCAACACTCATGTAACCCCTACGCAATGCTATTGATATTTATGTAAAATTATCACTAGACCGCCAATTAAACGGCAACACAATTGGCGGTCACTCTAGTTCATTACAAATAAGTTACTAAGATTTTTGTTTGGCTTTTTCTGCCCGCTTTCGCCGTATTTCTTTCGGATCAGCAAGTAACGGACGATAAATTTCAACCCGATCACCATCAGATAAAATATCGGATAATTTAGCGGGTCGACTATAAATACCCACTTTATTTTTACTTAAATCAATGTCATCACGAAGCGCCAAAATACCTGATTGCACAATCGCCTCTTCAACACAAGCGCCTTCTGCTAGCTTGACGTGCAACAGAAATTGCCTATCTGGCAATGCAAAAACCACTTCAATATCTATATCAGCCACGATAAACCTCGTGCGCCCGTTGAGTAAAAGCTTGCACCATATTTCCAGCCAGCTCTTTAAAAATACGACCAAAAGCCAACTCTATCAGTTTATTAGTAAATTCAAAATCAAGGTATAACTCTACTTTACAGGCATTTTCATTCAATGGTGTAAATAACCAATTACCCATTAACTTACGAAATGGCCCTTTTACCAGCTGTATTTTAATACTCTTATTATCCTTTAATATATTATGAGTAACAAAAGTTTTACTAATACCTGCTTTAGCAACCTCAACAGACGCGGTCATTTCATTATTAGCATAATTCAACACCCGACTACCCACACAACCGGGCAAAAATTGCGGATATGAATCCACATCATTGACTAAATTGTACATTTTCTCCGCACTATAAGGCACTAATGCAGAACGACTAATTTGCGGCATAACCATTCTCACCAAGTAAATCAAAAACAATAATAACATTGATATACACTGAAATAAAAATTCTGGGCGGCAACTTAGTCTAATAAATGCTCACTTAACACCAAATAATAGATCCTTACCGTGCCATTTAGTTATACATACAGTATAATCGCCGATTATGACAAAGAAAAAAGCACACAAGCCTGGTTCGGCAACGATTACGCTAAATAAAAGAGCACGCCATGAATACTTCATTAGTGAAGAAATCGAGGCGGGTCTAGCTTTGCAAGGTTGGGAAGTTAAAGCACTACGCGCAGGCAAAGCCAATATTAGTGACAGTTATGTTTTACTAAAAGAGGGTGAAGCATATCTTTTTGGCGCCACAATTACCCCGCTAAATGTGGCTTCTTCCCATGTGGTGTGTGATCCAATGCGTACCCGAAAGTTATTGCTAAATCAACGTGAACTTGATTCGCTGTTTGGTAAAATCAATCGCGAAGGACACACTGCGGTAGCATTATCCCTTTACTGGAAAAATGCCTGGTGTAAAATCAAAATTGGTGTCGCCAAGGGTAAAAAAGAGCACGACAAGCGTTCAGATATTAAAGAGCGCGAATGGAAGTTAGACAAAGCAAGAATTATGAAAAATGCTGGCCGCTAATGAGCTAAGTGCTAGCATTATTAAGTTTTTTTCTGATATAATTGAATAATCAACTTGGGGCTGATTCTGGATTCGACGGGATTTGCGAAACCCAAGGTGCATGCCGAGGGGCGGTTGGCCTCGTAAAAAGCCGCAAAAAAATAGTCGCAAACGACGATAACTACGCTCTAGCAGCTTAATAACCTGCTTAGAGCCCTCTCTCCCTAGCCTCCGCTCTTAGGACGGGGATCAAGAGAGGTCAAACCTAAAAGAGATCGCGTGGATGCCTAGCCTGGGGTTGAAGCGTTAAACTTAATCAGGCTAGTCTGTTAGTAGTGTGTCTGTCCACAGCTAGCTGGCGAATGTAAAGACTAGACTAAGCATGTAGTACCGAGGATGTAGAAATTTCGGACGCGGGTTCAACTCCCGCCAGCTCCACCAAATAAAACAAGGGGTTACGTGAAAACGTAGCCCCTTTGATTTACCTAATGACCACTTTGCGTCCACCACTTATAATCAAGTGGACACTTTTAATTAGCTCATCAGCATATCAAGTGCTATTGCCCTATCCATTTTGCTCATAGACATTATTGTCTTTTTAACTTTATCTTTATTGGGATATGTCAGAATTTGTCTAAGTTGAATGTCCAGCAATGCTGCAGTTAAACAATGCTTGTTCGTAAATTTTATATAGCACTCTGTTAAGCAACGATGCCTATATTGACTCTCTATAATGTTTGCTTTTGATCCACACTCAGGGCATATAAATTCTATTTGATTAGGATTTTTATTATGTGAGTAACTACCTGTTTTTCTGATAGATGGAATTACTTCACTTGTAACCCATTTTCTCAGCCTATGGGATATCGAACCTTTTTTAATGGCATCACGAGAACGCAGCATTAATGTGTACATACCAGATTCATTAATGATGTTTACTTTTTGTTTCCCGCCAAGGGTGTCACTTAAAGTTACACCCTTTTCATCATCATCAAGTGTGGCGATAGCTTGTCGGCTATTTGTGATCTGCAAGGCGTTGCAAATATTTTGAGCAACAAACCAAGGGATACCATTTTTAATCAATGTGCGTATTTGCTGATTTTCAAATATAAATGGGGTTAATGATAGATTAGCCATTACTGACTCCTTTTGTTTTTTTCGAATAAGTTGGGTGCTGGGAGGTTCGAAATGGCCAAAAGTAACCACACGGTTTATTTCCCCTAAGGGTATTTTATTCACCGTCCTCCCAACATAATTCGGATGGAACTATGCCAGAGAGCCGTTTATAGGCACAAAAAAGCCAACGCTGACGGGGTTGGTGTGATCCGCTTTTAGAGGTTTTCGACGCCTCGCGAGTAGACAATAAATAATAATGTCCTAAAGGTCAATAATATTATAATATGATGGTGTCAGGGGGCTCAAAACGGCTACAAGTACCGTGGGCTTATTTCCCTTTCAGGTGTTATATTTGCCACCCTCCCGACATTACTGAATAGGATGTATTTACCATCAATATGAACAGTAGATAATTATCCTTTTGAGGTCAATAGCATTCTAACCACATAATCATTTTCGTGACATGTCACGCCGTGTTTTATTTTTTCTAAAATATGTCACACTAGACAAACTTGATATTTTTTAGGATAAGTTTGTATGAGCAATACTAACTCTGTAGCTAAGTACAGTTCCATTCGCATGACTATACCTGCGGACTTGAAAGAACAATTTCTGTTAGAATGTGAACAGGCTGGCGTTGATGCTGGTGAATTAAAATGCTTTTCAACAAATCCGCCTAGCATCATAAGAGTGCTATACGAAACTGCTGCTAAGTCCGAAATGGCTAAAAAATTTATAGGGATATTAAAAATGTTTGGTCAAGAACGTAACGTTAGAATTGAAGTTTATACCGACAAAAAGAATGTCGATTTAAAAGGCTACTCAGAAGAAGAAGCCCTCCGCTTAATCGAAGCAAGCGACACAATTCGCATTGCTCATGCAGACGATAAAGAAGAACAAGAAAAATAATTGTTACATGTATTTCAGTATTTCATGTCCTCTCAAGCCGCATGTTTACTAGCTTTTTGAAATTATGCGGCTCATTTCGCGATCCAATCAAACCCACGTAAAATAGAATTTTCTTTTATATTTCATTGCGTTGTATTTTTGTGCGATCCAGTTCGTGATCTAAAAACGGAAATCTATTGAAATTATTTTCACACATTTCAATTTGAAGTTTTCGGCAAGTCCTTAGTATTGGCGCGGCTTGGCGATATGTTTTGTAGAATTTTAAAACTGAAATAATTTTTAGATCCAAATTGTGCAGGCGGGTGCGGTGTAGTGCGTTTTACGTGGTGAAAACTTTTATTTCGTGGGTGCTGTGAGTCGTCAGCGCTATTCAGTGAATGCGATCCATTTTGTTTATCTGTTGATGTAGTTTGTTATGTGATACGCTCAGAATGGCGCTCAGACAGTTTTATTGCAGGTACAAAAAGCCCACGTAATGTGGGCAAATAATCATTTAATGAGACAATTACTTCGCAAGAGCTAATTGTTTTTTTATGAGAGTTTATCTATGACCTTTTTAGCCTTATTATCGATCTTTATTTTGCTAAGTTCTATGTAATATGAAAAGGTTAAGTCATACTTGAATGGTTCTTTCTGGCAATGCCTGTCTTGGCATATAGCTACTATTTCTGTATGTTCTCTATGGGTCTTATGTATCGTGATTATACCTGCTGGCTTTTTGCAGCAAGGACAAGTCACAAGGGTGGCGGTTGAAGCAACTCTCTTTGAAGTTTGATAACTTCCAGTTTTGCGAATTGAAGGCAATACTTCATTTGTTACCCATTTGCGGAATCGATGAGGTAGCGTTCCTTGTTTAACAGCATCACGACAACGGAGTACTAAAGTGTACATTCCCGATTCATTGATAATGTTTATTCTCTGTTTTCCGCCAAGGGTGTAACTCAAAGTTACATCCTTTTCATCATCATCAAGTGCTGCGATAGCTTTTCGACTATTTGTAATCTGTAAAGCATCGCAAATATCCTGAGCAACAAACCAAGGGATGCCATTTTTAACAAATGTGCGTAATTGATGATTTTCAAACATGAAAGGAGTGATTAATAAGCTAGCCATTATAGCCTCTTTAATTTTTTTGAGATTTATATTTATACCAATAATATGGCGTCGGGAGGCTCAAAACGGCTTAAAGATACCGCGGACTTATTCCCCTCTAGGGTGTTGTATTAGTCGCCCTCCCGACATTGTTCCGGGTATGAACGCATAATGCGCTCAATAATGATAGGCATAAAAAATCCAACACTGACGGGGTTGGTTTGTACCGCTTTAAGAGGTTTTGAGTCCTCGTGTGCAGAACTTTAATGAATTACTTTCGGAAGGTCAACTATATATTCCTTTGAATATTAAATTTTCGTACCATGTACGATAATATCTTGACAATCGTACGTAGTACGAGTAATCTATTAACTATAGAAGGAAAGGATGTTTTTTATGGAATACCTACTTTTTATTGAAACCCCTGTATTTAGTAGAGAACGTACAGAACTGTTAACCGATGATGAATTTAGACAACTACAACAATACTTACTAAAAAATCATGAACAAGGCAGTACCATTAGCGCTACTGGAGGATGTAAAAAGATCCGTTGGTTGAGGGAAGGAATGGGAAAACAGGGCGGTGTCAGAATCATTTACTACACCATGACGAAAATTGGAAAGATCTATCTTCTTTTAATCTACCCAAAAAATAAAAAAGATGACTTAACCTCAAAAGAAAAAGAAGTACTTAAAGCCATCATTAATAAATTGCAATAATCAACCGCTGCGTAGATACGCGACATATTCATACAACGGAGGCACGATGGACAAAAAACTTTTTGGCGATCTGGTTGAAAGCATGAATCAGATGGTAGCGATGGAAAAAGGGGAACGTTCTATTCCTTCTGAAAATATTCATCGCCATCGTCTGCCTAATGTAAAAAACCTACGTGAAACCTTTGGCTTAAAGCAAAGTGAATTTGCCGAAGCTGTTGGCGTTTCTGCATCCTTAATTCAGAGCTGGGAACAACACCGCCGTATTCCTTCTGGTTCAGCACTTAAATTACTTAAAATGCTTGAGCGTAATCCAACGCTAATTAATGAGCTAAGTACACTTTGACATTTTCTATTTCCTCATCATTCTTTACGTGGTGAAAACTTTTATTTCGTGGGCGCTGTGATTTCTCAGGGCTATGCAGCAGGTGCGTTCCATTTTGTTTATCGTTGATGTGGTTTGTTATGTGATGCGCTCAGAATGGCGCTCAGACAGTTTTATTGAAGGTACAAAAAGCCCACGTTAGATGGGCAAATGGTGGACGATAACTTTACTTACCAATAACAGGGGAATACTTTTTATTCAAGCTGTCTGACTTGGTGCCAGTGCCTTTGATAGCTGATGCGTTAGTTGGTGTGCCTGTATTACTGTGAGTATGTGATGCGGTGAGTTCTGCTAATTCCTTGACCACATCTAACGTATCTATCATCAGCTGAGCAACGTTGATTTGTTGGCTACCTATCCAAATGATAGGGGCTATGATTTGTTGTTGTACGCCAGCAATACTTTGCTTTATTTGCCCAACTTTCTCTATTAGCTTCTGTCCAATTTCTACAGTGGCATTCTGTCCAACCTCAATAGTCATGTCTTTTTCAATACTGCCGACATAGTTTGATGATGTTGCTATTGCGTAGTCACCCTCGGCTAAATTCTGGATTGCACCTGCTAATAGTTTTCTAGTACCTAAAACGGTTAATGTGTCATTGGCCTGTACTGTGGTTTCTCTCGCGACCAGTTCGCGTTGTTCTTTGTCCGCTTTGATATTTCGGATCATTGATGCTTCATTGATGCTTTGGTCTGTTTCACGATTCCAGCTACCATCTTGTGTCACGCGCTGAAAAACTTCTTTGCGTTGCTGCTGCAATTGTTCCCCTGGTTGTATGTCTGGGAGGGTATTATTTTGACTGAGTGTTTGCCGGATAAACGGTTTATCGGGCCTCCCACCTTCAAAAGCAATTTCAACTAAAGTTCCCTCCGGTGGAAATTGAAACATACCACATTCAACCCCTGCCATGGGTAAAGGCAGCGGCACTGCTTTGTAGGTAGGTGCGGCTGATTCGTTGCCATCACTATCCAGTAATTGCACATCTACAGCATATTTTGGCCGGAACGGATCAGAAATATCACCGGCACTGACTGCTTCACTTGGTGATTCAATTCGCGCGAATTTTGGTAAATGCAAACCTGCTGATAATTCGGGGTAAGCTTTATCTATCTGGCTTTGAATTGGGGTTTTATTTTTGGCCTCTCCAGTAAGTGGATTAATCGCCAACCAGTAAAGCGTGATATCATCGTTATCAAGCTGGACTTTATGCACGCGCTTACCGTTTACCACTGTTCCGGCTCGTAAGGCGGGTATTAATGGAAAGGTGGCGCTGTTACCTGCTGACTGCCCTTTTGAGAATTCAGCGGGTACACTGTGGTTATCATTTTTAAACATCGAATCAGACCAACTGCCGACAAAGATTTTCCCATCAGGTATTTGATACCACACGTAATCAGAAATGGCAAAAACATGGCCTAGATTGGCTAATAATTGAAAACCTGTACCGTTGTGCGTGAAATGAGGGATAGGCGAGTTAATATATTTTGCATCAGGTAAAATAAAGGTTAAGCCGCTATTTTCCTGTAAATAATCGGTAATAGTTTTTAAGGTTGGGTGCTGAAATGCGCAAGGCCACATTTTATCAAAAACACCGACCAGCTCGCGCACGAACAATTTTTGAAAACCGTTATCCGCTGGCATTGCACGTTCTACATAGCCTGTGAAGTATCGATACAATGAATCGGTGTAACCCGTGTCAAAGCGAACTAATTTGCCAGTGTAATCACTTTCGGTTTCAACCGTTAAAAAGCCTCGACCACAGGCCGATAGCTCCAACATGATTTTTGCGTCAATAATATGGACGTCATCATTAGATAAATAACAGCGGCTAATTGGTTTCATTATTATTTATTCCCAAAATCATCAATGGGTTTCAAAACCGTACTTTCAAACCATGTCAGTTCGTCTTTTTCTTCTTTTGCCGCGCTCGTTGGTACTTTCGGGTTGCCTGTTTGAATTTTAGCTTGCACTTGGCCTGCTGCCCGAGCGTCTTTTTTCTCTGAGACAGATAAATGCTCTCTGAGCGTGAATGTGACTTGCCAAGCCATTTGCCCGTCGATTTCGCTGGCGTCAATATTTCCGGTAAACGTGGCTATGCGGAAATTAATCGCTTTTGCGGTATGATTAGCCACGCGATAGCGCTTCAATTTTCCACCTTCTTTCGCTTCTGCAAGGGCAAATAAGCGTGTGAGAATTTTGTCATCAGTGAAGTTGATCACGCCATTTACTCGTAGCTCTTTTGGCTTAATTCCATGCTCTGCAACAGCTGTGCTGGAAGTTTGACCGGATTGGTCTTTATCCTGAAATTGTACCGACGGATTAACTTTGATGTTTTTTAGCGGAATAGCTTCACCATCAAGGGCTAAGGTTATTGTCGGATTCTGTGCTGTTAATTGGTTTTGTTGGATCATGAAGCATTCCTTGTAATGACGATAGTTCGCTCCCTGCGAACAGTGTTGCAAGTGTAAAAATGGCGTCCTGCTCTGGGATCTCTTTTGCAGGTGTTCAGCAAGATAATCGCCCGTGCCTTTGCCTGTAAAACTCCAAATGAACACGGATCTACCCAGTAGATCAGTCAATTTATCACTAATACTTTTAAGCGCATTTTCCCTCGCAGACTTGAATCCAGACATAGTCGATTTCATGGCATCAATACCGCTTGCACTGCCTATACTGTTTTTTGCCTGCTCTACCAACTGAGCGTTAATCGTGTCACGGCTGTTTGATGTTGATAGTGTTTGCGGTTTCGGTAAGCCGCCGAATTGAGGTGCTGGCAGCTTCATTTTAGTGACTTGCAGTGATCCTGCTGTTTTTGCCATACGCTCAACCTGTGAAAAAACAGGCAGTGAGAAAACCGTCGAAAATTGCTGTAAGAGTGTCATAAATTCGGTTTGTGTTTTCGCACAGATCATCATGACGACTATTTCGGTCTCTGCTGCGCCTACCAATTTTTTTGCAATGTGGTTGATTGCATTGGTTGGGCTTAAATAGCTGCCAGTTGCTGTTTTCTGTCCTAATCCATACACAAATGGGTGAGCTTGCACCATCGAACAGGTTATGCTCGACAGGGTAGGGGACATTTTCATCAGGCTTTTACACCATTTTGGAAGAATTACGGTTTCTTTGGCCATTCGATATCCGATGCAGTTGAAGTATCAACACGGTTTAATAATACGCGATATTTTTTCCATTCTTGCAGTACGACGAACTCTTCATTTGTGATTATGCCAAGGTCAACTGCATCTTGTAAGGGAGATATGGCTTCTGAAGCAATTTTCATAAGAATGGCTTTCTCTTTTTCAGCCATTACGATGCGTTCATCTTGCGTCAAAGGTGGTATATCAACCCAAACTGGCAGTCCGTTTTGTCCTGCGATACGTTCTTTGCCATCAGGTGGCGCATTGCCTGCAAATTCAAGCCAAACCTCTTCGCTTACTTCGCATGCATCTTCAGGAAAGCTCCCTGCATCAATATAATCTTGTTTAAACTGTGCTGGACAAAAGGTATTCTCTTTTGCGCTGTAATAATACATATTTTTTCCTTTAAAAGCCTATCGCTAATACTAGCGTTTCAAGTCCATTATCTACAGTAACTCTAACTGTGGCGGCATTAACTAAATGAGCAGATTGAGATTGGCGGTCATTATCATAAGCTATAGCCGTAGCCACATAACCAATACAGAATAATCCTGTGTTCGGAAATTTCATAGGTAACGGAAAATTATAGGTTCCCGCGCCTTTTCCTTTCCCATAGCGTGCCCATTGAATAATGACACCCGTATCGCCACATTTCCACCAACCGCTAATGGATTTATTTGCAGTATTTTTTCCACTAATGATTTTGAGTTTGTCATCCATTTCTGTCTTGCTATATGCCCCCACATCAGCCGCAGAAAGACTAATATCTGTACTGAGTGGCTTATTGTTGACCTTTCGCCCACTTGGGACCCGTCCGTTGGCATTGTTATTGGCATTTGTCGCCGCCGTATTCGCAGCATTCGCAGTAGTTTGTGCATTTGTGCCAGTCTTTTTTGCCTCAGCGACTCTACTATCAGTTTCGGTTTTGGTATACGCCCCCACATCACTCGCACTTAAGGAAATATCAGCGTTTAGTTGCTTTCCATTCACTTTGCGCATATCAGGAACCCGACTGTTAGCGTTATTATTCGCTATTTCAAACTTTGAAATTACTGTACCATTTGTGGCGTAATCGCCTTTTTGTTGTAGTTTGTCCACTTCGGTTGTGAATAAATTTAAACTTGGCACTTTGTCATTATTATTGCCCTTGACACCTGAAATGTTGGTCTTATCGACCTTTTTGGTTAAATTCAATTTAAATTGCGTTTCAAACGCTATCATCGATTGATGACTCAGCGACCCTTTTGGACGTAAATCTTTTACGTTTCCGTTAGCATCAATACTGGCTATCGCAAAGACAAAATGTGTAAATCCAGCTTCGTCTACATAATTAGCAAGCGAGGTAGCGATAGTCGTTTTTACCACGGTATTCCACTGACTAACGATATTGCCTTGGTAGCTAAAATCCGCATAAATATTCGTGTTACGCAGACCATTGTGTATTTGATTTTTTTCCAATTGGCCACGAAGACCACTGATATAAGCTAACCCTTTGCTAACCGTGTATTGCTCATCCTTTCGGGTGACTTCAAACCCATCGTCAAAAAAAGCGGCTTCACCATAGTGATCATGATTAATAAGCCTCTGCATTTCATCAATGCCAGACAAACGCGCAGTAAAATCAATTTGCCATGTTTCCGCACTGGTTTTGATTTGCGTTTCTTCGGCTGCACCGTTGAATTCAAGCAAGAATGAACGGATCAACACGTTACCCTGTTGACCATTTTGTGTTTTCAATTTTTTCTGTATAGGGGCATGGGTGATCATGGCCACTGTACCAGACTCTTTATTGAGCAATCCAATCCAGTTAAAATCAAAATCGCCGACTTCTGCACCTAAAGTGACGCTGTATGCGACGGCGTTCTCACTCACCAATCCTGCTTTATTAACTGCTTGACGGTGAACAATTTGATTTTCAGGGGGTAGCTTTTCGTTGCGGTCAATGGGTTTTGATGGGTCAAGGTTCGACACATTCGCAAACACAAATTCATCAAGTAAAACGGGTTTACCGCTTGCGCCTTCTTGGGCTTTCCATCCTTCAAAAGCGAGTGTAATAACTGATGCCATATAATGCAGTCCCTTACATTAATGAAGCGCCGTAGACTTGGCTCGACGCTGAAAATTGTCCAATTCGAATATAGAGCGGCTGATTAGGTAATGTGGCGTAATAGCAAATATATTCAGCTTCAACAAAACCAACGCGCATCGCTATTAAGTGTACAGCCATCACTTCAAAACGATAACGGCGACAAGTACGCCCGTATTGCCTGATGATGTTTAACAATAAATCTGGGTTATTCGCTATTTGTCCGTCGCTAACGCGTAAGATAATGACGTCCCAGTCAATATCCGGTTGTCGCTCGTTAATTTCGACATAGCCTACGCCAAGGCGTTTAAATATCTCAATAAATCCGGCGACACTGCCGGAATCTTTCGCATTGATAAACGCGTATTTTACGCGCTTACGGTATAAATCCAACGGTTCATTATTAAATCGATGAATATCGCGTTGATAAGCTAGCAAATTTAATAATGATTCAGTGCAGGTTTCTACATCCAATTGCACTAATGGCCACGTTATCCAAACGTGAATGATTTCCCAAAAACGTTTCGTTGCTCGCAGTAGCGTTGCTGGCTCGCCTTTATTCATCCACGACGGCAATTGCAGTCGTTTTAATCGCGTTTTAAATTCTGGCATTTTGCACCTCAACGGTGAGCGACTTTAAACGTGGTACGCTTAAATCACTGACAATATCGGGAATGCTAAAAACGATAGAATCCAGCACAATAAATTGTTTATGCAGCTCGCGTCCTAAATTTGAGAATGAAAAACGGGAGTAGGGCCATGTCTTTTTAACATCATAAAGTGCGTTTTCACGAAAAGCACAACGCACTAAATCGCCTGCATCTTGCTTTAATTTTTTCAGTTCTTCCGCGCTGAAATTTTCCACGCTCTGCACAAATAGTGTTACGGTTAAAACATGCTGCGTTTCCTGCATCGGAAAGCACTGCATATCGTCACCATGACCATGATAGCCTTGTTTGTTGATGTAATCATTCACTTTATCAATAAACGGCTGGCTTGTTACGCCACTGTCTAGGAGCAAATAGGCATTTGCGGTACCCGGACCCCGCGGCGCATCATGCAAAAAGAAAATTCTGTCAATACTCAATCCCACCACACTGGCAATCATGCCACGATAAACCGCGTCAGTGTGATAGCTGCCGACTAAGTTGTACTGATTGCGGCAACGATCACGCAAATCGTTGTCACTCTCTGCATCTGCTCCCGGCACCAATAACCAATTATCTTCGTTTTGTACGCGCTCAATCCCTGAAATATACACGGGTAAAATGCGGAAATAACCTGGGGCAAGATTGTAAGCCCCTCCGGCATTTTCAGCGATCACCGGCACTAATGCGCTATCAGTATCAATCGCCTTGGTTTCAACGGTTTTGACACTGTAAATGATGTCATTAATACGCTCTGTTTGAATAACCGTTCCCGCTGGAACAATGATAGTTCCCGCGCCCACATCACGATAAAAACGGATCACACCTTTTGCTTCGGTAGCAGGTTTGCGAGTTAAATTAACGCCCCATGCGAACATATCTAACCAATTGTCCGATGCAGTGGCTAAAAACATATTTTTCAAGGTGACATTAATTAATGCTTCGGTCAGCCAACGAACAGGCCGAGTCACAATCGTATTAATCAAACGCCAAAATGGAGACATATTCGACGTGTTAGTAATCAGCCCCTCTTCATGGACAAGCGACACGAATTTGTCGCTAATTTCATCTTCGGAAACAGGCATTCCGCTATCGCGCAAGACTTGTTCATAATCAATGTTAGGGATGTTTTTACAGTTCATAATTTACCCCCAAATTAATACGGCCAAAATCATAGGTTTCCGCCGTCACCCAAAGTCGTTTTGTACTTTCTTCATCTATTACAATCGTACCGGGCACTAATCGCTCGTCACTTTCGACTAAGATCTCCATTTGCGTACGAATATCAGCGCGGAGGGTTGGGCTTCGCTCTGCCACTAATTGTGTTGCTAGCCCACTTTCAATGATACTGTGCGCCACATCTTGTGTGATTGACTGTCGGTTATTACACAACTTTGGCTCATTGCCGGAGTTGAGCGTAAAGTTTCTGTCAGTAATTAATAAATCAAAGTAGCGTAAATTATCCATTTTCAAGCGCAGTCCATTCCGCTAAATCCGAGGGTGACATTCCATTTGTCACATTGATATTTACTGTATCGTATCGCTTGCTATTATCAACCGATTGGGTTCGGTTATTGCTGATTTGCCGACTAATGCCACCTTTTTCGACGTCTTTTAGTTGGCCACCAATCAATAAACCTGCCGCGCTGGCTGTGGCTGGCGCACCGTCAACGGTTCCGGTTAATTTGGTTCCAATATTGATACCCGGCAAGTAATTGAGTTTTTCAACAATGCTGTTCCATATCCCTGAAAAAGTATCGGTTATTGATTGCCAAACACCTGAAAAAATGGCTTTAATGTTGTCTCCCATCGCTGCAAATACAGTATCTATAGGGGAATTACTGAAGAAATCACAAATAGAATTCCAATTTTCATAAATATAATTACCCACTTCGAACATCATGTTACTTAATTGCCTAAAGGCATCAAAAACCAACGAAAAAGGAAGGAGGATCACTTTAATTGCACTCGCCACGATAAAACCAAACGAACTGCCCGCTTCTGTGACGCCTTTTAGTTCATCTGAGGTGTATTGAATGGGTTTAAGTAACCGAGTGAACAAAGAGAAGACGTACTTAATCCCATCCCATATCAACTTTATTGCGCCACTGATTTCAACAAATGCATCAGAAATAGGGGGCAGTACGCCAAATGCTTTACGAAAGCCCTCAATAAACCCAGCAATAAAGGCTTTAATGGGTTGCCAGAATTGCACAACAGCCACGGTTAATGCTGCTATAACAGCAATAATGGCAAGGATAGGCCACGAGATAGCTGTAAATCCTGTTGCAGCACCCAATGCCGCAAACTTTATTAAGTTAAGCAAAGGCAGTAAGCCCGTCATAATGAACTTTGAAACCCCCATCACGATATTGGCAGATGCGCCAGCCGCTGCAAAAGCGAGCATTCCCATCGTAAGATATCCGACCCATCGCGCAATATTGGGGAACAAGGTAAACCAACGCACAAGGGTTTGAGTGCCCTCCGCCAATTTATTGATTAGCGGTGTAATGACAGGTAATAGCGTCATGCCGATAGCAATGCGGATGGATTGCCAAATTGACATAAGCCGTTCCCAAGGGTTGGCTAACTTTTCCGCTTGTTCCGTCGTGCGTTTCATACCATCACTCGCACCCAAGAAACCGATATTTTTACGCAAAATATCGACATTACCATAAAGCCGTTTAACGACTACCGCTGAATCACCAAAGGCGGCTTCAATTTCTTTTGGGCTTTTAAATTGCCCTCAATACTTGCGCCATATTTGGTTTGTAATTTATCCAACATTTCAGGCATTGAGAGCATTTGGCCAGAAGCATTGACAAACGATAGTCCTAAATTTCTAGCACCATCAGCCGCCGTTTTCATAAAGGCTTCATAAGCACTGGATGACTCGCCGCCAAGGGTTCTTTGTAGCTCCCCAAGTACAGCCAACTGTTCATCAATGCCGACACCAAATTGTGTCCCTGCATTTTTTGCGCCTTCCATGAGTCCGGTAATGTCTGCCATGGACACGCCAAAGGCTTTCGACATAGTCACGGCTTTTCCCGCAAATTCTTCCGCAAATTGCACTTGACCCACTTGGTTCGCGTAACGTTCAAATTGATTGAACATTTGCCCCATGTATTGGGATGCTTCCTCCGGTGTGCTTTTGAGTGCGGCGGCAGTCGTGTTGGTAATACGAGTGAGTTGCGGCAAATCTTGCTGAGTGACATTGTTTATCGCTCGGCTTATTGCGGTTGTGGAGTGAACAAAATCAATAGACGATTTCCCGTATTGCGCCGCAAATTTTAGGGCATCTTTTGATATTTTATCCATGACACCGCTATCAATACCCTGTAATGATGCAGTCATCATGGCATCGTTCATTTCAATGGCCGGGTCAAGAATACTTTTAACAGACCAAAAAGCCCCGGCAAGACCTGCTCCGCCCACGGCAATTTTGCCAAATGCGACTTGGCTATCACGGGCAAAAGTAGAAACGGCAGATTGTACCTGCCGAATGGGTTTTGTGATGTTGTCGATAAGACTGAGTGTGAAATCTAATTCGCTCATGAATCCCCCTTAAAGGCGGTTGTTATGCCATTTGCGATAGATATTCTGTGGTTTTCCCAATAGCGATTATCTAGCCAAATCGCGGCGGCAATATTATCTTCCGTGTCTGGTTCATGCGGTAAATACCGCTGTCGCAGGATTAAAAACTGTTGCAGCGGATTATTTTCAATCGCAGTGACACGGTTGGTTAGTTTTTTACGCTGATCTCCAGTTTAGGCGCATATTCTTTGTTAACGGATTCAACGATTTGCATTGCTGCACTTGGAATGGCAAGTAATTCATCCAATAATTCTTTGCTTTCAGGGCAAACAATACGTTTTAGATAAGTGGTGACGGGGGCGACTTTATTATCCATGGCCATATCATTAATCATGCTGTTATACGCGGTGATGTTTGGCTCAAAGCTAATGTCTTTTTCGTTAATCGTTAAAGTGATAATTTTTTTAGTCATGAGACAATTCCTTTCTCTGTTTAATTTCGTCCGTTAATACATTATGTCGTGCGGCGCATTCGCCATATAAAAAGCTAAATCTATTAACGCTATTGATAAATCACAGCCTGTTGTTCCTGTCAACTTCGGGATTTCTGTCGAGCATTTTTTTAGCAGGTTTTCCTGATAATTCACGTCCGATAATGTCGAGCGTTTTGTTGTACATGCTGACAAACTCATCACTAACACAAATGTTAGTAAATACAGGCTTAATAATCTCAGTACGTATTTCTCTAGGGGCAGCATTGGCGATCCCCTCCAATTTTGTTTCTAGCCGTTGGCCTGATTGGCTAGAAATTTCTTCAAGGTTAAGACGGGTCTTATCAGCCACTTTTTGAGCGGTCAGTTCTAAGCTGTCGTGATAAAGCCCGTTGACCTTCCAACCCGCACCAAAGGCACAGAGCAATAAAGTCATTATCAGTGCGAGTTGTTTAGTCATAATAATGCAAATGCCTTTTCAAAAATCTCATCATCGTAAGGCTGTTGACCGTTTTCATGAAAGATGATCGCTTTTGCCAACTCTATTACAGTTTTATTATCAAATGGGTTTACACAATCTGTTGGTTTAACATTTAGAGCTTTGGCTACACTATAAATATAACTATGCGTTTTATTTTCAACGGGCGGTGCCCATCGATTAATCATCTTTTCAATGGTATTGAAACCGGAAAGATTATAATTTTGAAGCAATTTCATTAAAGCTCGAATACCATATTCAGGACTAACAAAACGACAAAACGTGATTCAATACTTTTATCTACGGGCAATTGTCCTTGCCATTTATTTACAGGATTGTAATCAATATTACCGGGATTATTATTTCGAATTCCTCGCGCTGCTTTCACATTCATTGTTTAAATTTTCCTTTTAATAGTGCGCTTCCACGTTTTTTTAACCACAGTTCAATTAATTGATAACCAACGATGCCAAATGCTGACCCAAGGCCAGTAATCGCAAGCGGTGAAATATCCGGTATCCAAATTAAAACTGCGCCTGCTAACATTGAAACTGCCGACCCCAAAATGACCCGACCAAAAAACAGGCGGGTAGTAATTTGCTCTTCACTGGTTAAGATTTTACCAATCGCAATAAATATACCGATAAAAAAATAGCGCAATGAATGTCTTTTCGTGCTCTTCCATGAACAGTTTTCCTTATCCAATAAGGGATTGCGTCAATTCTGATTCTAAATAGGAAATCCCATTGATGCGCACAAAGTCAGGGCTAGTGACCAAGAATTTGATTTTATGGGTAGTGACCGCACCACCTTTCGGATCAATATCTAAAATATCACTGACAATTAATTTGCAACCAAACGCTTCCACTTTCATTTCTTCATTGCCAGCCTTGGCATACCAAAGAAAGTCTTGCGGTTTAATACCACGCCATGACCCCGCCGCCCGTGCTTTTGCGGTAATAATCGCAAAATATTTTGCGGTTAGTTCTAGCTCACCCTCTGCGCTCACATCACCCGAGATAAAACCGTCAGGCATGCCGCGCGTTTGAGCTGCTGCTGAATTATCCGTAATAGATAAATTTATTTTTTCGACGTGAATTAAATCACCGTCGATATTAACGTCAAAACTTTGACCCGATAAACGCTGGCTCATTAATTCGCCTCCAAGCTGGCATCCAGTAAGATGCTGACGGTAATCCCTTTCGGACATTCATAGGTACGCACAGTAATATAAATTTCCACTGTTTTTTTGGTTTTCCACACAATGACGACATCATCATCACGCGGTGGCAGACATTCGCCGGGGAACGTGACACCGTTAATTTCTGCACTGCGTGACATTTCACGTAGGGTACGTGAGAAATAGGACTTATGACTTTCAATGCTGTTTGGCGTGCTGTTTAAGCTACGATCTGCAATTTTTGCGATGGCTTGCAAACGTACACGACGCGCGACTTTATCGACGATGCGTAGACTTTCGATAGATTGATAATCGCCTCCCTCAACATCTAACGTTCGCCCATCTGACCAATACATACCGTCATAATCTGAGTACCACATCGGCACGCTATAACGCAGTTTTTCCAGCGCTTGAAGCGTGGCCAAATCAATTTCGACACCTTTACTGTCTTTGGGTAAATCAACTCTACCTAAATCAATTAACGCGCCTGTTTTCACTCGCGCCGGACTATCGGCGATAGTTACCGCACGGTTACATAAACGACCCGCTAATACTCCTGCCTCATGCCCCCAAATGATCGGCACGAGTTGAATAGACGATTCGGTTTCGGTTTTTTGCAGATCACATAAACGGGTCAATGCTGTTTGCCATGTTTCTTTATCTTGTAACCCTGCAACAGACAATAGCGCCCACACCCAACGTCCATATTTAGCCAGTAACGTTGCTCTGAGTGTTTGCGCGGCCTTGATGGTTTTTTTGGTAGTTTCCCCAATGTAAACATAACCCTCTACACTGGCGATTAACTGTGCTTTGAGCACACCATCGACAAAATCGGTGTCAGTGGCATTTGCGGGAAGAATATGAACATAACCAAACCAGTTCTGCCCCGCATTCGCCATTGCTGCCTTGATATTCGACTTTAAAGGGCTATTTTCTGCTCCCAATAACGTGTCTAAATCCGTTTGAGTATTAATAGCTAAGGTTTCACCAATATGGTTTTTCCCTTTGCCCACAAACAGCAAAACACGTTCAATTTCTTTGGATTCGCCTTGTAACTGATTGACTTGATTAACCCGAACATTAGGCCACATAGTTAAGTCCTTTTATTTGATATCTTGCGCTTTGACATCCCAGCCAAAGCCTATTCCTTGTAACTGCCTTGCTAAGGTTTTATTAAAATCCGCATCATTAATGCCTAGAAATGGTCTTGCAGGAACTTTTACACGCCACGATTTTTTTGTTTTTTGGTTTTTCATTTTCCTTATAATGACCCCCGCTTGTTTATATGTCATTGTGGCGGCAATTTTCTTAGCGGAAATTGTTTTTAGTTTTTTGCCTGCGCTAACTTTATATCCAAGCGCTCTTAATCGTCTAGCTTGTTTGTCTGTAGCCATTTTTACCGCTTTTTTGGGCACATCTTTGTCAGACTTGTTTTTGTCTTCAAGCTCAGTCTTTTTTTTATTTTTTTTATAACTATTACTTGAAATCGTGACATCCATACCATTTTGCTGAGCATAACCAACAACACCTGCTGGCACGGGTTTTTTACCATTTCTATAGCCACCCCCTTGCATATAAATTTTTATTGCGCTGATAGCAGGCATTTCTTTAATGTGAAGGTGTGTCGGTAATTTCCTGAGCATTTTTACTCGCCATGGAGATTGCCTTGCAGCCCATTTTTTACCGTCAGGAGATTGTTGTTGTTTTGCATACCTCTTTGACGATGCGATAACGCCCATTTTTCCCAGTCGCCACAATAACCTTTGTTTTTTTGCAGGGGGAAATTCAAGGTCTTTCAATAATTTTTTAAGTTTTTTTAGTTGTTCATCATTGAGTTGACCATTAATCATTATGTTTCTATCTCACTATAAATTTCCGCCTGTTCAGCTAGCCACAAATCAGTTTTAGTTAAAGACCAGCGCTTACCATCAAACGGGACGATTCCTTTTTGGTCTTCCTTCATTACTATTGGTTCAGAAATCGACAAAGAAACGATAATTTCTGCATGCTCCCCATCTATGTCAATAGCCATACTGGGTGGCTCTTGTGCAATATTACTATCGCCTAATTCGTTATCTTGCTTTGCAAACCACGCATCAATCAAAAGGGGTATATAACGTGGATCAAGCTCACGATATGGGAATCGTCCCCACGCAATTATTGCAATATATTGCTGTATCATCATTTGATACTGTTCTAAGCCTAAATCTTTGTGAGCCGGAATGAACTGTATTTCATCCATTTCGCTGCTAAACTCGACCTTACAGACGCGGTCCGGCAAATTGGTTTTTAAAAATTGGGTGAGACGTTGTAATTTACTCATATCATTGCTACCGTTACACGTTTTAAGCCTTTCATATTACGAATAACAAAGGCGGCTTCTGCGAGTAATCTAATGCGGACTTCGGGGCTTTCTTGCTGTTGATTAGGTGCTCGGCTCACAATTGAAGTGTATTCGCCGATTAAATCCGCTTTGGCTCGAGCATAGACCGCTTTTTTATACTGTGCAGAAAGCGCATTTTGTCCATTGGCTTTTACACCTGGCACGTCATTAGCTGTTTTATACCCCATTACCATTAACTGCGATTTCAATGACGCCAGCGATAAATTAATCTCGGCAGCACTGGCTAATAGTGAGTCCGTTAGCAAATCGACATCTAAATCCAAGGGCACCTGCCGTTGTTTTTGAAAATCTTCCAAATTCAAATCAGGCCAAAAACCATCATTAATAATCGGATTATCCTGATAATTTAAGTCGTTGCCGTTAAACATAACACTCCTTGTAAAAAACGGGCTGTCCGGTTTCCATGGTCAATCGCAATCAATTTGCTTTGCCTCCACCGCGCCCGTTTGGCTTGCGGTAGTCGTTTTTATTCGGCGGTTAATGCTCGAATGCGCATAGCTATTCGTTTTAAGTGCGTATTAACACCCACTTTAGGATTAAGCTGTCGTGCTTTTTGCATGTATGATGCGGCTTGTTCCAATGTATCAACACAATCAATGGCACTGGCTTTCGCATTTTCATTGATATTGCTTCTTAGCAAATTCAATGCTGCAAATTTGTAGTATTTTGCCCTGATTTTTTCATGCACCTTCCACTTTTCAGTGACATTTTTAAATGTGCGTGAAAAATAAGGTTCGATACTGTTCCCCGTTTCATTTTCTAAGTGTGCCCACGCTAATATGGTATCAGCGACAAAGGCCGGAAAATTACTGCGGAAATTGTCAGGGGTGAGCTGTCCTTGCTCTATAGCGATATCCGCCCAGTCCAATCCTTTATCGAACGCCCCCACATCAAATAGCCAAATTGTGCAGTAAGCAAAAATCGGGTTTCGATACACTTCGCCCTCGGACAAATAACGTTCAGCGGTGGGAAGATAAGCGGGGAGTAACTCCTGCTTTTTCATCTCTATTCTGTCTGCTGTTGTCGGTTGCTCACGCAGTCTTTTGACATCCCGCTCAATCGCCCTCGCTTGTAAGTGCATACTGCCACCATCGAAGATAGTGACGGCTTCTTGCCGTTCTAGCTTTTGGCGTAGCTCTACAGCTTGGCGGTGGCGCTGTGCGGGTGATAGCATTACTCTACGGTTTCCTTGGGTTCTTCTAATTTACCAATGGTTACCGCACTTTCATCATAAGCACCGTACAACTGCGGATATTCAAGCGCATACCCTTCATTACGCAGATATTTATTTTCAAATTGCTTGCGGTCTTCAACAAATTCAGCCTTACGCTGACCGGTACCACTTTGCGTGTACAGATGCAAGTTAGCTAATGGTGTAACTACCATACGTTTACCCGGCATAAATGGCGGAATAATGGCTGTACGACCTGCAATGGTTGAACCTAGCATTTGTGCCGCAATCTTCTCTGTTGGACGGTCTGCCGCTTGGTATAAGCGATATTGTTCTGCCGCGACCAAATCAGCCCCGACAAGTACTACCAAACGCGGGTCATTGCGAAACTCTGCTGGAATGCAGCTATTGACAATATCCTGTGCCATTGCATCCAACGATTTAAAATCACCTTTTTCATCTAATGTAATAGGTGTTGTGATAACTTGTTTACCACCATCCCATTTCTTAGCGATAGCATGCCAACCGATATTAACATCCTCACCGTTTGGATATTTTTTCGGATCCGTATCATCGGCAACATGTGTTCCATTAAAACCAATACGTAATTGATCTAATGCAAAGGATTTCAGTGTAAAACCTTGCATTTTTTGGAAAAACTCATCTTCACTACCTGAGTTAGCCCAAACAGACAATAAATGCCATGTTAGCGCAGCGCACGAATCTGTTTCATAAAGTTGATAAGTATTACCATCAACATCTAAGTTACGTGAGAAACGACCAGATTTACGACGCCCTGTGTAAATACCGGGGTTACCTGTGGTCACTACTTGGCCTTGCAGCTGGTCGACGTATTGCACGTTGATCATGCTAAGAAAATCAACTGACTCTAACAACGCATCGCGCAATTGTGTTTCTTTTGGGTCAGTAATTGCAAAATAACGCGATACATCATCAACGCCAACTTCGCTAGCTAACGCAATTGCATAATTATGTAGAAACTCACGCGCTTTTTGGTTTAATAACATGGAAATCCCTCTCCTAATTTTTCCAATTTCAAATTTTTAGTTTAATTAAGCAGCATTAAACTAAGTGATTGAAACGTTTTTCTTTATTTTTATCACCGCGCGGGTTTTTGCTGGGTAACCTCGTTACCTTAGAGTCTAGTTTACTGAAATTTCTAACAATATTTGAAATATTGTCTGTTAACTGCTTGAATTCTGCGGTATCAACAACGTCTTTGACGACTTCAATGTCTTCTTGAACTTCTTCAACATCGGTTTCTGTTGTAGAAAGGCGCTGTTCAATTGCAATCAATCGTGTGTGGAGATCCTGAATTGCTTCTTTAATATTTTCCAGTGTGATTTCATCGGTAGAAGATGAACCACCATCGTTTGAATCTTCAATATTGAAAAAACTTTTCCAACCGCTTTTTTTCTCTTTAGCCATTTTTATTTTGTCCTTAAACTGTTTAACTTCATCGATAACAAGCGGTTTCAGTGAGCCGTATCGATATTGGTTTTTTCCTGATTTAAAGCGTAATCGTGTTGTTCCAATACTTGCGGGAGAACAGGTAACACCAAGCCCCTCTAAATACGTTTTGCCTGTGCCTCTAAAGTTACCATCAGGTGTAAACTCTGCAGAGGTAAATAGAAGTTGCCCGTCGCGATTGGCTTGTAATAGATGGTGATTTGGGCACAATTGAGCATATAACCTTAATACCCCATCTTTATCTCTCTCAGCCTTAACGGCTAATACCTCACCCATTGAACCAAAATAGCGCTCATGCTCAGGCCAAATACAGGCGGTATATACATTCGCATCGTAAAGTTCAGCGGCTTCCGCTATCCATGAAGCCTCAATTTTTCGACCGTCAACCGTGTCACCCTCAGTCGCGATGCAAATCCAATTTGTCATTAATTGAGACATATTTACATGTTGCTCCCATCCATGGGTAAATTTGCTTCCATTTCGTTAGGTTTTTAGTATCGCCCACATTTCTTTCACTGGCGACCCGTTCAATTCGGTTATAAATCCTTTGCCGAAAGCATCTTGATGCCAGCGATTAAAGGTCGAGGCACAATGTTTGCATTATGGCTAAATATAACGATGCAAAAATACAAGTCGCTAAATCCCTGTATTTACGACATTACACGCCTGCTGAAATTGCGGACGAATTAGGCTTGCCCAATCGACGGATCGTTTACTATTGGGCACAAAAATGGGACTGGGCAGCCATGCTCAGTCATGAAACGGTTATTGAGGCAATTAATCGTCGAATTGTGCTTTTAACAGGCCGTGATAAAAAGACAGAGTTAGAACAAGACGAACTCGATCGCCTTATTGCCCATCACGTTAAATTAATGGCGCAAGCCAATAAGCACACGGAAAAAATAGTTGCACTCAAAGCACAATCGGATGAAATGCAAGGGCGTGGCGATTATTTGTTGGATAGTGACGATAAACCTAAAAAGAAAAAGCGGTACAGGAAAAACGATATATCCGGTATTACTGAGGAAGATTTTCAGAAATTCGCTGATGAAATGCTATTTGGTTATCAAAAACATCTGCGCATTAACATTACAAAAGCGATCCGTAACATTCTAAAAAGTCGTCAAATCGGGGCGACATGGTACTTTGCTTTTGAAGCGTTTGAAAATGCCTGTTTAACGGGTGATCCGCAAATCTTTCTATCTGCATCACGCCCACAGGCCGAAGTTTTTCGGTCTTATATTGTCAATATTGCCGAGAAGTTTTTTGGTGTGACATTAACAGGTAACCCCATCCGATTAAGTAATGGTGCAGAGTTACGCTTTCTTTCTACCAATAAAAATACGGCTCAATCTTACAGTGGTCATTTGTACTGTGATGAATACTTGTGGGTGCCTGATTTCAAACGCTTAAATGACGTTGCATCAGCGATGGCGACACACGACAAATGGCGTACTACATATTTATCAACACCGAGTTCTAAAACGCATGCAGGTTATAAATTTTGGATGGGTGATGAATGGCGCGGCAATGATCCAAAGCGTAAAAAAGTTGAGTTTCCAAGTGAAGATGAAATGCGCGACGGTGGTCGTGATTGCCCTGATGGTCAATGGCGCTATGTTATTACCCTTGAAGATGCAATTAAAGGCGGCTTTAACTTAGCATCGATTGATAAATTACGCCAGCGCTATAACACTGACACCTTTAACATGTTGTATATGTGTGTCTTTATCGACAGTGGCGCATCCGTTTTTAAATATGATCAACTCGAAAAATGCGGTGTAGATATTAATTTATGGGAGGACCACAAGCCAAAAGAACCGCGCCCATTCGGTAACCGCGAAGTGTGGGGCGGCTATGACCCCGCTCGCTCTGGCGATACCTCAACATTTGTGATTGTAGCGCCACCGATAATGGCACCGGAAGTTTTCAGAGTATTAGCGACATTTTACTGGCAGGGCTTTAGCTGGCGACACCAAGCCAAACTAATTGAAGATTTAACAAAGAAATATCGCTTTACTCATATCGGTATCGATACAACAGGGATAGGTCAATCTGTGTATGAAATGGTACAAGATTTTGCACCACGGATCACACAACCTATTCTTTACAGCTTACAAATGAAAACACAACTTGTCATGAAAATGATAGATATCGTTGATGAGCAACGTATCGAGTGGGATAGGGATCAGAAAGAAATCCCTGCGTCATTTTTATGTATCAGACACACCATGACGGGCAAAGGGGGCGCAATGACTTTCGTTGCCGATAGAACACAGGAAACAGGCCACGCTGACGTTTTTTGGGCAACGTCTCACGCCGTGATCAAAGAGCCGCTTAATACGGATAAAAAGCGCAAATCTAAATATATTTTATCGAAGGCGGCATAATGAAAAAGAAACGGAATTCAAATACTCAAATGGTGCAGTCAAAAAAAGCACCATCAAAAGGGTTTAGTATCACACTGGGTAAGCCTACGCCCATTCTAACAACGCATACTGACTATAAAAATATTTGGTATGACAACGAGTTTGACCACTGGACACCCCCGATTGACCGTGAAGCACTCGCACAGCTCGTTAATTTAAATGGACAGCATGGCGGTGTGCTTTACGCTCGTCATAATATGGTGACGAGTGACTATATCGGCGGTGGCCTAACTCATGAGCAATTAAAAGCGGCCGTTTTTAATTATTTTCTGTTCGGTGATGTGGCAATTTTAAAAGTGCGTAACGGTTGGGGGGAGATAATCGGATTAGCGGTTTTACCCTCACTTTACTTGCGACGCCGCAAAGATGGGGATTTTGTCATTTTACAAGAAGGTGAGCCGCTGGCTTATAAGCCTGACGATATTATTTACATCAAAATGTATGACCCACAACAGCAAGTCTACGGTTTACCGGATTACATCGGCGGTATTCATGCGGCATTACTAAACAGTGAAGCAACCATATTTCGTCGTCGTTATTACCACAACGGTGCACATACAGGCGGTATGATTTATTGCAATGACCCAAACATGACTGATGAAGTTGAAGAACAAATTATTCAAAAACTCAGCCAAAGTAAGGGAATCGGCAATTTTGAAACGATGTTTGTTAGTGTGCCAAATGGTGACCCTGATGGCATTAAATTTATTCCCGTTGGTGATATTTCAGCAAACGATGAATTTAGCAATGTAAAAAGTATCAGCGCACAAGACGTTTTAAATGCACATCGTTTCCCTGCTGGGCTTGCTGGCATCATTCCCGGCTTAGGCTCTGGCGGTTTAGGTGACCCATTAAAAGCAAGGGAAGCCTATCGACAAGATGAAGTAATCCCTGTTCAAAATCTATTCATGAATGCCATAAATAATGAAGTCGGTAGGAATGAATCACTTAAATTAATTTTTCGTCAAAATATCACCAAGGAAAATGAATAATGTCTAAAAATAAGGTAAAATTAAGTCGTTATTATCAATCGGAGGTCTGGAACGTGAGAGTATTAAAAATATTCTGCCCCATTTGCGGACAACGTGCGACAATTCGCAAATCAAATCGTAAACATCGTGAAATTTCAGACCTTTACTGCGCTTGTAATGATGTTGAATGTGGTCACACTTTTGTTTTAAATCTGACATTTAGCCACACGATAAGCCCTAGCGCCCATTCTAATGACTTGATTCAATCAATGATTGAGAATTTTAATACTAAACAGCGCCAGTTGGCGCTGGACTTATTAACATCAAAACTGCATGATTGTTTTATGCTTGATTCAGGACGGCTACAAAGCCGTCTAAATTTTGGTTGTTCTTTTTGACTATTTTTTCTCTTGCATTGTCCGCAAGCTCGGTAATCAGTATGAGTACAACTTGACGCTCATAATGGTTGCAACACTCTAAACTCGCCAGTTTTGCAATAACACTAATACGCTCAAACACGACTGACTCTGAAAAAAAATCGCTCATACTCAAATTCCCATTTTTATACTGTACATATATACAGTATACATAAATAAAGTCATTAGAAAACACTATATTACAGAAATTAATAAAAATTTGTGCTAATTACAATTTCATATAATTTATTAATAAACTATCTGTTTTGTGACACGTCTAGACAAAATTATCTAACCTCAATTCAAGCTAACCTTTTGTTAGCCAACAAGCTGAATATACTCATTCATTTCGTAAGGCTATCGCGATGGTCTGCGGATCAGCGCAATTATTTTTCAACATTATCTTTTTTGCTTTTTACGTTGCTCTGCTATGCACTCTGATGTTGTTTTTGCCATTTTCTTCGATCCGTTGTTGGATACGAGCCATTGCATTAGTTAATTTCTCGCGGATTTTTAGCTGTTTATCTGATTTAATAACTATTTTTTTGAATGTGGCCATTCGCATGAAACCTCACTCGCTGACCATTTCCAGTACAAATTGCCCCTCTGGCGACTGCATGGATCATAAATTTGTCCTTTTCTGGGTCTAAAATGATGCCAATTTCCTTCGCTTTTCTCACAATTTCCGTCACAGCATATTTTTTATCTTTAACTTTACTTAGAACCCCCGTACAGTTATTGACAGAACTCCTAGGTGATGCATTCGCATCACTAAAAGCAGACTCCGCTATCGCTTCGTCTAACTTCTTAACAATCTTCCAGCTTTTGAGTCGGGTGATAATGGGGCTATCAGAACCCACTAAAGACGAAAACACACCTTTTACCCGTATGATTTCCTCACCGTAAGCGTTGGTTTCTTCGCTTTCTTGATACCATAAACGAGCAATAAGATCGTCACGACGCACAAACGGACCACCTTGTGCGTTGATATAACCCGCCCAATCGCCTGAATCAGCAGCATCATGTACAGCGGCAAATTCCACATCTAGCCCCACCGCAGTATCATGATCGGCCATCTTGCGTAATTCACGATAAACGGTAACAGGTGCGCCACCAATAAATTGAAACTGACGTATTCGCCAGCGACCAGCCCATGCAGCGGCAGCCATTGCCGCTTCTTTCATAGGGCGTCCACTTTCATCGTCAAGCTCGCCGTCTAATGCGTAACCATCGACATTTTTAGAAATGTATTTAGCAACATAACCGGTTGCTGAACCTTTATCGGGATCAATGGCCTCAGCATGGAAACGTGCTTTCCTCGCTTTAAGGGTAGAAAGCTCGCTTTCATCTTCTTGGAATGCATATTCTCTGAGAATTTCACGGATACTATCCGCTTGTTCAGGCAACATAAAAAGGAGCATGTGCCAATGGGGTGTTGCATCATGATGGGGCTCTGCTACGCGAATACCAAAGATCCGTAAATCCTTACGATGCAATTTCGCTCTTATTTTACTCCATACTTGACTTAAATAGCGTTGAGTATCCGCAGGGCTACTACCGTTCCATTTTCTATTGCGATGACCATGGATCGTTGTTGCATGATATTTTGAAGGGGCGGTCAGTGTATAGAATTCAGCGATATAACCGAGTTCATTGCAGATATTTTCAAAACCACGAATTCGTACCATCATTTCAGTACGACGAATGGCAGGATTTGCTACGCTGCCATAGTATTTATCAATCAAACTAAAGCGATTACCTTCCTCGTCCTCTAATTCCATGGATTTTAAAAATTCACGGGTCCGCCGTTTCTGTTCTTTCCACTCACTCTTCGTCATCGCGCTTGCATAAATGCTGGTACGCTTGCTGACGTTTGTTAGCGCAATTTGTAAATGTTCTCGCCACTTTGCCGCATGTTTACGCAAACGGCCTAACCACCATTTTTCAGACGTCATTTGCGCAATAGCGATAAAAGCCTCTTTTTCGTTAAAACATTGTTTTAATAATTTAGCTGCGCGAGGGGGATCTTGACGGTATGCGCGTGTGATTGTCGCGGCTTCAAGATAAAGAAGATAGGCTATTTTCAAATCGCTTTCTTCGGTTCGGTTTTTACTGATATTAGTGAGTGCCAAAAACACAAAACCCGACAGATCAAACGCCAATGATTCTAGTGATTTTCGGGACATATCGGGTATCAGATTGAATCGACTGAAAAATCGATAAGTTTCTGCATTCTTTTTCCTTACACAATAACGATTAGTGACAAGTTCTATTCTTGGATATATCCGTTCACAAAAATTTTTAGCAAGATAAGCATTCGCACGCTCACGACCCTGTTCTTTTAATAACGTATCAAAGCGTTTATTAACGGTAATTTGAACAATTTTAGGTTGTTCTGAAAGTAACGTTTGCGCATTTGCTAATGCTTTGGCTCTTTTTTCTTTTTCATGAAGTTCAGGATAAGTTGGAAACGGCCTTTCAATAGGCTGACTTGGCTTGTAATATAAGGTTTGATTAACTGTGTTGCTTGAAACTATAGTCATTAAAACCTCATGAAAAAGAAAAACTGGGGTGTTTTTTAATAAATTCAGCGGCATGTTATTGGCTATGCCGCTATTTGTTTTTAGCTACGAGGCGTTCGATGAATAAACCCGCTAACAATTGGTACGAAGACAACATCAAGTTTTTGTCTTCTGTAAGCGTTCCTCCAAACGAAGTAAGGCTCTTATCAAATGGCGAGTTGTACGAGGTTTGCGGCATTTTTCAGCGCGCCACTCGAAACCATATAGAAAGGCGTTGGCTTCCATCAAAAGATTGTCGAAATGCGTTGGCGCACCACCTGCGCACGATTTTTCCAAACGAATGGATAGAGCACGCAAAATGGACAGAACTAATTGAGCACGGATTGGAAAGTATGATTCATGGACGTAACCACCCCCGTATATCTGAATCTGAGTTTTGGGATTCTTTGGAAGAATTAGAGACAGACTTACACCTTGCGATTCGGACAACTTATAAGACAATTTTGCTTTTTCAGAGTGGAGACAACCGACATTTGACCGTAAAAACGGATGTTTTTGTTGTGCCTTCACGCATGAATGAGTTTCTAGCGTCTTTGGTGTCTGGTGATATTTATCCTGCTTGGGTTGCTCAGGTTGATTCTGGACTGACGCCAAAAGTGGAAAACGGGGTATACCCTCAATATACCCAGAGAAAAGAGTAATACTCATTACATAGTTCCTTTCATATTCTCAATGTGATTAATTTCACTTTCTAATAACTGACTGATAGCCACATAATCAGGTTTTTCAGTCAGCACATACCTTTGTAATTTACGCAGGCGTGACGCATAACGGTCATTACAAACTTGGCGTTCATCCTGACGATTCCAGTTAATACAATCATTAATTAAAAATGCATCTGTTGAAGCGGCATCTAATACAGGGGTAAATGTTGGTTCTGATAGATTCATTTATGTCATTCCTAAATTTAAAATGTAAATATCCCTGACGCGCAAACGTCATTTAATTGATTTAGAATTATTTATTTAAAAATTGAAGGGAGTTTTTTAGGAAACATGGCGACGCCACTTTTAATTATATTAATCGCATTAACAATTAATTTAATTTCTTCTTTTGTAAACTCTTCATATTTACAATCATGTCGATTTTTATTAATTCCTGCATAATATAAAATCATCCCTAAAAATTTTTTATTATTACTGGCATCATCATTAAATTTATCACGCATATTATCAATGAACTCTTGAAGTGCTTTATCTTCTGAACCAAATAGTTCATTTTTTAATTGATTAATTTTATGTAAACCGTAAGCACGTTGTTTAATAGGCATAGGGTTGTACTGCGTTTCTGATAATGCTGGATCATGTTGCATCGAAATCACCTATATTCTCGAAATTAAATAACCTATGGCGAATAAAATAACAGGAACAATATATTTCAAATCGTTGTTACGTTTATTTTTAAATGAATCGCCCGTTAATTTATATTTAAACTGCTGCTTATCTATCTGAGTCATTTGTATAATCTCCAAAATCTTTATTTATAACCTAATAAATTTCTCATAAAGCTATATCAAACCATTGATTGACTAAATCCCGCAACTGTATCTATTGCAGTAACTAACGCAGGAGATGAATGTAGACGAGCTGAAATTGTCACACCGACTAATGCTAAACAACGGATCGCATTATTCACACACTGTTTAATTTCAGCAGAACGGGCATTATTAATTCGACCTGCCAAAACTACTTGGCTTGCTAGCTTTCCAACTTCGGCTGTTGCATTTAAAATATATGTAGGGAAATTTCCCCCACTGGCATTATTTAAAGGTACTGACGGCTGACATTGAAGTTGCTCTAACAAACCATCAATTAAAGTTGCATCTTCTGTTGCATCCGTTACGCTTACAATATCAGCACAAGTAAATTGATGCGGTTGTTCAGGATTTAACTTGTTACGCAATATTTGCGCATTCATGCCGATTGCTTCCGCTATCTGAACAAGGTCACCTTTGTGAGCAATCGCAAAAGCGCGGCATGCATTATCAAAGTGATTTTGTTTGGAAGCCTGATAATCAAACATGGCTTTTATTCTCCTAAAGCGAATAATTAATTATGCATTAAGCGAAATATTACAGTCTGATAATGCTTCAACGGTTAGCTTTGCCATATTTATAAAAACACGACCATTTTTCATTTCTTTGTGCTTTTTGCGGACAGGTAAGCGACCATCCTTAATCATGTCTGTAACTGTACTTTTAGCCATTCCAAATCTTTCACAGTAGGCTTCTATAGTGAGATACGGCTCAGGAATGGTGATTGTAATATTAGGGCGCATAGTGCAAAATCTCCAATTCGGGTTTTATCCGGTGGTATCCGAGTTTATTCGTATTTAACTACAATATAAGGTGAGTCTATTTCGTATTTAACTACAAGTCAAGATATTTGTCGTATTTTACGAAGGTGACGGAATGAATATGGGAAAATTTCATCTAGAAATGTTTGGCAAGAGTGAGCCAGTTCTTGACCGCATTATTGAAGCTTATGGCTTTAACTCTAAAATTATGTTGGCACAACACTTTGAAATAGCATCAAGCAGTCTCGCAGGTCGATATAAAAGAGACAATTTCCCCGCCGATATGGTAGTTAGATGTGTAGCTGAAACAGGGGTTAGCTTACAATGGCTAGCAACTGGTCACGGTAAAAAATTTGACGATGAAGAGTTAGATATACTTCGTCTGAAAAAATATAAAATAATCGATGGTGAAGAGTTTGATGCTGGCATGGCCATGTTTGATAAAGTGCTGTTCAAACAAGGAGTACCATTTCCTAAGGAACCAATAGTGGTTCAAGATGGGCAAAATTATTTTATTGTTGACCGTAAATTTGGTGAAGTTTACGACGGCAAGTGGCTGGTACGAATTGACGATAAGATAAGCATAAGAGAACTTACTCGCATGCCTATGCAGCGTGTTCGAGTTTCTGGCGCAGGTATGGCTTTTGACTGTGAGCTAAAAGACATTTCTATTATTGGGCGTGTAGTTACTATTATTGATAATCAGTAATGTCTCGTTATGAAACAATCTTTATTATTTGTGTATGTTAATTCAAGAGAAATAGTATCAATACAAGCAATTGATGATATATCTCATAATGATACATATATTCAAGGAATAAGCCTTAATCCTGATGAAAAGGGTAAATTTAAAACTTTTAGAAAAGACCGTGTAATTGAATATTTCGATAGTTTAGATGAAGCACAACTATTCATTGATAACATGATTGAATGCGGTGATTTTGAAATAAAGGAACCAAAACCTGAAACTTTTGACGTCCATTTTACTGGATTTAAAAAAGACGATAAGTCTGAATTAGAAAAGCTAGCTAGTGATGCTGGTATGGATGTTAGAAAATCAGTAACTAAAGCTTTAAAATTACTTTGTTATGGATATAACGCAAGCCAAATGAAGATGGATAAAGCTCGCGAAATGGGAGTTATTATTTCAAGCGAAAAGCAATTTCGTGGCGTTTTAGATACAGGTGACTTTACTGAACATCGTTAATTTGGGGTTGTCATGACAGTTAAAAAACAGCCTGACGGGCGTTGGCTTGTTCAATGTTTTCCAAATGGTCGTGAGGGTAAAAGAGTTCGTAAGCTTTTTACAACCAAAGGTGAAGCCATTGCATTTGAACGCCATATTCTTGATGAAACACAAGATAAGCCGTGGCTGGGCGAAAAACAAGATAAACGTAAGCTTACTGAATTAGTTGAAACTTGGTTCCGTGCTCATGGTGTGACCCTTGGTGATGGTGAAAAGCGTAAATCTTTAATGATATTTGCCTGTGATGCCATGGGTGACCCTCTCGCTATTGAATTTAATGCAAAGGTTTTTTCTGTATATCGTGAAAAACGCTTAAGTGGCGAAATCACGCGAACAGATAGATTAAAAACTGTTACTCCGCGCACGGTTAATTTAGAACTTGCTTACTTTAGGGCTATGTTCAATGAACTAATTAGGCTGGATGAATGGACAAAAGAACACCCATTAGCAAAAGTCAGGTCATATAAAACTGACGAACAGGAAATGGCTTTCCTTGATGATGAGCAAATGAGACTACTAATAACTGAATGTGAGAAAAGTAGCTCAAAAGATTTGATTCATGTCGTTAAAATTTGCCTAGCAACTGGTGCGCGATGGTCAGAAGCCGAAAAACTGACAGCATCACAAATCAGAAATAACACAATCACATTTATCAAGACAAAAGGTAAGCGTAATAGGTCAGTTCCCATCAGTGAAGAGTTTGCAAAAACATTGCCAAAAGTGAAGGGCAACAATCCATTATTTAAATCTTGTTATTCTGCATTTCGCTCTGCCTTAGAACGTACAGATATTGAATTGCCTGAACGTCAATCATCTCACGTTTTACGACATACTTTTGCTTCGCACTTTATGATGTCCGGTGGCAATATTTTAGTATTGCAAAGAATACTAGGGCACACCGATATCAAGATGACAATGAGATATGCTCACTTTTCGCCTAATCATCTTTCTGAAGCAATAGAGTTCAATCCACTACAAAAACTAATTTAATGGCAGCAAAATGGCAGCAAAAAAAACTATCACCGCATTTATTCGTGTTTATTCGTTTATTAACTCATTGAAATTAAAGTAAATTATTGTTTTTGTTAGGCGATTTAAAGGACTCATAATCGCTTGGTCGCTGGTTCAAATCCAGCAGGGGCCACCAAATTTAAGCTGTGTTAGCAGCCAATTAACACCACTCTAATGAGTGGTGTTTTGCTATTGTAGCTAAATGCAGGAATGGTCTATTGCTGCAAGGTAGAAGCTACTGCGGCAATAATTATTGATGTTTTTTAGAGCAATTAAAACAGCCATTTCTGTAGCAAAACTAGCAATGAGTTCAGTTCATGTTGATGGATAATTAAATCTCAGCTAGCAAAATTCGAATGACGGTGTTTAAGAAACTAGTGTTGATAGGGCATTTTTACTGTTTTATGTTATTACAGTGGCTAAAAGTTTTACTAATGATCTGTTTGATTAATGATAGCTATCAATAAAAAAGCACCTATCAAGATAGGTGCTTTCTACTATTCTAAAGATAAATAATTGTTTTATTCATCTAAGAAACTACGCAGTACTTCTGAACGGCTTGGATGGCGCAGTTTACGTAACGCTTTTGCTTCAATTTGACGGATCCGCTCGCGGGTAACATCAAACTGTTTACCCACTTCCTCTAATGTGTGATCCGTATTCATATCAATACCAAAGCGCATACGCAGAACTTTTGCTTCACGGGTCGTCAAGCCAGCCAGAACTTCGTGGGTGGCTGAACGCAGACTTTCCGAGGTAGCAGAGTCTAAAGGTAGCTCTAAGGTCGTATCTTCAATGAAATCACCAAGATGTGAATCTTCATCATCGCCAATTGGTGTTTCCATTGAAATAGGCTCTTTGGCAATTTTTAGTACTTTACGGATTTTATCCTCAGGCATTAACATACGCTCTGCCAATTCTTCAGGTGAGGGTTCGCGTCCCATTTCCTGTAACATTTGGCGAGAAATACGGTTCAGTTTGTTGATCGTTTCGATCATGTGCACTGGGATACGGATAGTGCGTGCCTGATCAGCAATTGAACGAGTGATCGCCTGTCGGATCCACCAGGTTGCATAAGTTGAAAACTTATATCCACGACGATATTCAAATTTATCGACCGCTTTCATTAGACCAATGTTACCTTCCTGAATCAGATCAAGGAATTGCAAGCCTCGATTGGTGTATTTTTTAGCAATAGAGATAACTAAACGTAAGTTAGCTTCAACCATCTCTTTTTTCGCTCGACGCGCTTTTGCTTCACCAATAGACATCCGGCGATTAATATCTTTTACCTGTTCAATGGTTAAACCGGTCTCTTCTTCAATCTGTTGTAGTTTTTGCAAAGAGCGTTGGATCTCTTCTTCGACTTCAACTAATTTTTCAGACCAGGGTTTATTCATTGCTTTCGCCGCAGCTAACCAATTAACATTGGTCTCATTACCTGAGAATAAGGTAATGAAGTTTTTCTTTGGCATTTTGCATTGCTCAATACAGAGTTTCATGATGAGGCGCTCTTGAGAGCGAACACGCTCCATCATATCACGCATATTGTTGACTAAATAATCAAACTGTTTTGGTATTAAACGGAACTGTTTGAAAATCTCAGACAACTGCTCAATTTCTGCGATTGAATTAGCATGGTTACGGCCACTTTTTTGAATTTCAAGGGACGTGCGTTCATATTGTTCACGAAGCTCTGAAAATTTTTGCCGAGCGAGTTCTGGATCGACATTGTTTTCATCACTGTCGTCACTATCATCATCTTCGTCTTTATCTTCATCTTCGTCATCATTTAAGGCTTCTTCCGGTAACACTGAACCGATATGGGTTGCTGTCGGTGCTAAATCTATCTCAGCGTTAGGATCAACAAAGCCGGTAATAATATCAGATAGGCGGGTTTCACCTTTTTCTACACGTTCGTATTGGTTTAATAGATAAGCGATAGCCTCAGGATATTCAGCAACAGAACACTGAACCTGATTAATGCCATCTTCGATGCGTTTAGCAATATCAATTTCGCCTTCACGGGTCAGTAGTTCTACGGTACCCATTTCACGCATGTACATTCGCACAGGATCTGTTGTGCGGCCTATTTCACTTTCAACACTGGATAATACCTGGGCAGCAGCCTCAACAGCATCATCGTCAGTATCAGTGGCGGTTTCTGCCAGAATAAGATCGTCGGCATCAGGCGCTTCTTCCATCACTTGAATGCCCATATCATTAATCATTTGGATGATATCTTCAATCTGATCTGAATCGACGATATCTTCCGGCAGATGGTCGTTGACCTCAGCATAGGTCAGGTAGCCTTGCTCTTTACCTTTGGTAACTAGTAGCTTCAGCTGTGACTGCGGGTTTTGCTCCATAAGACGGTATCCACACTTCATAATTTGGGTTGGTGTTGGTCGGCGAAAACAAGTCAGCCAACAATAAAATTAAAGGGAATTTAATTATTTTTTGTGCCATGCCCTTTACATCATGGCAACTTACAGGCGTTTGCCCTACGTTATGCGGCACTCAAGCCGGATCTATTTTACTTTTTCAAGATTACTGTTTTATTCTTGCAACAGTAATTAAACGAACTTCTTCACGTTCTTCACTGGTTAAACCTTCTGTCCGCTCTTTTGCCATCAGAGATTCGAACCTTTCATCAAGCGCGGTAATAAATAAATGCTCCAAGGCATCCTTGAACATTTTTTCCGCTATCTCTTCTATCTCTATATCGTTCCAAGTTGCCAGTTTTTCAAGTTGTTTAACAAATTTATTATTACGATAGCATTCCAGTAATTGACCCGTAGTTATACCAGGATGAGATTGACAAAGTTCAACTAACTCTAAAAACAGCATTAATCCTGGTAACTGTGAGTGCTTAATGCCATCAAGAGTAGGAATTAGGCTCACAAAATTTGGATTTTGTACCAATAATGCGATCAATATTCGCATGGTTGTTGGTTTAATTTTTGGTGTCTGATAATTTGTTTTTTCAGCCGAACCTTTTTCAATCATGGCAAGAATACGCGAAGTATCAGGAATACCAATAAAATTACCCAATTCTTGTGCCAAATATAACTGTAAAGTATCACCTGGCACTTTTTTAATTAAAGGCATAGCTAGACGATTGAATTTTGCTTTACCTTCATGACTAGCTAAATCAACTTGTGCAACCAATGTATCAAACAAAAATGTAGACAAAGAGTGTGACTTATCCATTCGTTGTTCAAAATTTGCTTTACCTTCTTTACGTATTAGTGAATCAGGATCCTCACCATCAGGTAAAAACATAAATTGTAGCTGGCGGCCATCACTCAAATAGGGAAGTGCTGTTTCGAGCGTTCGCCATGCGGCTTCGCGACCTGCTTTATCCCCATCATAACAACAAATAACTGTATCCGTTGTGCGGAAAAGTAACTGGATATGCTCTGCCGTTGTTGATGTACCTAATGACGCTACGGCATAATTAATACCAAATTGCGCCAGAGCAACAACATCCATATAACCTTCGACAACTAATAGTTTAGAAAGTGCCAGATTATTTTGGCTTGCTTCATATAGGCCATATAATTGGCGGCCTTTATGAAAAATCTCAGTTTCTGGTGAATTGAGATATTTTGGTAACGTATTATCTAAAACACGACCACCAAAAGCCACAACACGTCCTCGACGATCCCGGATCGGAAACATGATCCGTTCACGAAAGCGATCGTAGGTACGACCATTATTATTGGTAACTAACATACCGGCAGCATTTAGCTGTTTACGGCTCTCAGCATTTTTTGCAAAATGCTTAAGTAGGTTGTCCCAGCCGGTTGGTGCAAAACCGATAGAAAAACGATGAATAATTTCATCACTTAAGCCGCGTTGTATTAAATATTGTTTTGCATTATGTGAGTCTAATTTATTCAATGAATGTTGATAAAATTGATTAATATCATTCATTAATTGATAAAGATTTTGTCGCTGATGCCGCTCTATTTGATTTGAACTGTTACCGGTTTCATAAGGAATTTCCAGCCCATGCATGGTAGCAAGCTCTTCAATTGTTTCGACAAAATCAAGCTTGTCATAATTCATCAAAAAATCAATGGCATTACCATGAGCACCACAGCCAAAGCAGTGATAAAATTGTTTATCGCCATTAACAGTAAATGAAGGTGTTTTTTCATTATGAAATGGGCAACACGCGTGATGGTTTTTGCCTTGCTTTTTTAGCGGCACTTTAGTATCAATAAGATCAACGATATCGGTTCTAGCCAATAAGTCATTGATAAATGTACGCGGAATTCGTCCAGCCATAAACTCTTCATTGAAGAAAGATAACAAGCCGTGCTTCTTATTAGGAAGCACGGCCTTTTTGTAATCACTTAATCACTGCTGTCGAATTGTTACGGTTATTGAACCGTAGCAATTAGTACAAACGAGTACGGCGTGCGTTCTCGCGAGCCAATTTTTTAGCGTGGCGCTTTACTGCTGATGCTTTTTCACGTTTACGTACAGTCGTTGGTTTCTCATAGAACTCACGACGGCGCACTTCAGCTAATATCCCTGCTTTTTCGCAAGAACGCTTAAAACGACGCAGTGCTACGTCAAATGGCTCGTTTTCACGTACTTTAATTACCGGCATGTGCCTTTCACCTCAAAAAAATCGGTTTTTGCTAGCAATATCATAGCCAGCTCTCTTCAAAATGGTGCGGAATTTTACTTCAATGTGTAGGGCTTTGTAAAGTGCTGTATAAAAACGAAACGCACAAAATCGGCCAATTAATTATTTTTAATAAAAAAATAGTTGGCATAATCTAGCTGATAATGGATAAGCCATACAAATTATTTATGTTAATTATAACTGATTTAATCCAGATAGACAGTTATTTATTTACTGAGAAGTTGCACCTTTTTTACATAAATAGTGATAAACTTGCGTTATTAGCGAAGGTGGTGAGTAATATATGCGTGTTTTAGGTATAGAGACATCTTGCGATGAAACGGGTATCGCGATTTATGATGATCAAGTCGGTTTATTAGCCAATCAATTATATAGTCAGGTAAAATTGCATGCCGATTATGGTGGTGTAGTGCCTGAATTAGCTTCTCGCGATCATATTCGTAAAACAATTCCTTTAATTAAAGCGGCATTGCAACAAGCGGATTTAACCGATAGTGATATTGATGCTGTTGCTTATACCGCAGGGCCAGGTTTGATCGGCGCTTTATTGGTGGGAGCAACAATAGGGCGTTCGTTGGCGTTTGCCTGGCGAGTGCCGGCTATCCCTATTCACCATATGGAGGGGCATTTACTGGCGCCAATGTTGGAAGAAAACCGTCCTGAATTCCCTTTTGTGGCGCTATTGGTTTCCGGTGGTCATACTCAGTTAATTAATGTCATGGCGATTGGTCAATATCAGTTATTAGGCGAATCAATTGATGATGCTGCAGGTGAAGCTTTTGATAAAACAGCAAAATTATTAGGATTAGATTATCCGGGTGGGCCGGCATTATCATTGATGGCTCAACAAGGACAGGTGGATCGTTTTATATTTCCTCGTCCGATGACAGATCGCCCTGGACTAGATTTTAGTTTTTCCGGTTTAAAAACGTTTGCTGCCAATACCATTCGTAATAATAGGATGGATCAACAAACCGCTGCGGATATTGCTCGGGCATTTGAGGATGCCGTTGTGGATACATTAGTGATCAAATGTAAACGCGCTTTAGAGCAAACGGGTGCTAAACGGTTGGTTATGGCGGGTGGTGTAAGTGCAAATCGTACATTACGACTGAAAATGGCAGAATCGATAACAAAAATTGGCGGACAGGTTTTTTATGCTCGCCCAGAATTCTGTACCGATAATGGCGCAATGATAGCACTAGCTGGTATGATCCGTTTAAAAAGTGGCGTCAGTGATAGTCTGGATATCACGGTTAAAGCGCGTTGGCCACTGGCAGATTTGTCACCGTTAACATTCAAATCGTTGCATAAATCGAATTAAAGCATAAAAATTAATAATGGGATCAATCATTTTTTTCTTGTTTTTTAGTGGCTTGAATAATTTCTTTATCAGTTTTTTCGCTTTTTTTCTTTATTTTTTGCCATATACGGCTCTCTTGTCCCCGCCATAGCCGCTGAATGTTATCATGATGACGAAAGAGTATTAGACATGAAAGCATCGCCACCGGGAAGGTGAACTCTGGTTTAAACCACCAAACATAAAAGGGAGCTAATATAGCAGTGACAATCGCGCCTAATGATGAATATCCGCTGAGTAGTACAGTGAGTAGCCAGGTACCAGCGATAACGCCAGATAACCCCCAGCCAATGGCGACAATGGAGCCAAAAGCTGTAGCAACGCCTTTTCCGCCTTTAAAATGAAAGAAAATCGGGTAAATATGGCCTAAACAGGCGGCAATGGCGATAATTCCAAGATAAAAGGGCGGGACATTTAAATAATAGGCTAGCCATACAGGGATCATTCCTTTTAGAATGTCGCAAATGAGCACGGCTACGGCAGCTGCTTTACCACCGATTCGTAACACGTTTGTTGCTCCAGGATTCTCGGAACCATGGTATCGAGGATCAGGAAGACCTATCAATCGGCAGATCAAGACGGCACTGGAGATTGAACCACAGAGATAGGCGAAGATAATCATGCCAAGTGCGATTGCACTCATATCATTACTCCAAATAATCAAGATCTTTTAACTTAAGGTATTAATAATAATTGTATTTTATCGAAGTATTATTTGCATACCGAATTTTGAAGATCAGGGTAATATCAGAACATTAATAAAATATACAGTATAGTAGTAAGTAAAACTAACAAATATCTATCTAGATTTATTTTTAAGTTATGATGAATTATTTTTTCAACCTTTGGGTTTCTAGCACTATTTGGCCGCATAATAATTTTTATTCCCCTATTATTACCGCAAATTTTACTAAAATGTGTGATCATAGGGTCATTTTCCCAATGAAAATAGACAAGTATCTGGATAGTATTTATTGGTATAGATTAAACATGAGAGAAGGGTAAATGGACATTATATTTATTGAGCAGTTATCAGTATTCACAACTATTGGAGCTTATGATTGGGAACAAACTATCCAACAAAAACTGTTACTAGATATCGAAATGGGATGGGATACTCAGCATGCGGCTAAAAATGATCAAGTGGAATATTGTTTAGATTATGCTCAGGTTAGCCAAGTGGTAATTGAACATATAGAAACTCAAAAATTTGCTTTGATAGAACGGGTTGCGCAGGAGGTTGCTGATATTATTTTAAATCAATTCAATAGCTGTTGGGTACGCGTTAAAGTCTTTAAACCTGGTGCGGTGGCACGTGCTAAGCAGGTTGGTGTGATTATTGAACGAACAAAATCGGCTTTAGGTTAACTTAAATGGGTAAAATGGTTTGTTGCCGCCGCCAATCAGTTAATGCCTGAATACGCTGTCGAGTAAGCTCATCCCTGATCGCGATACCTTTAATACCCTGTTCAATAAGATTTTTACTTGATACTTTTTGTACTGTTTCAAATGCCTCAATAACAAATTTTGCTTGTGGATAAGTGATATGCTCTCGTTCCAGCCAACTACGGGCATCGGCTTCACAGGCAATAACCAGTTGATTGATACGCTCTGGTTTTCGCCAACTATCTAATTGATTGAATAGATTGATCACACTTTCAGGTTGTAACTGATTAATTTGGTGGATTTGTTGATGAAAACGGGCAACTAATTTAGCTAATTCCTTGATTCTACTAGGAATACGCAATCGGTTACACATAGCCTCAATCAAGGGAATAGCCTTGATTGCATGATCCCCATGAGCAGGCCATTGTTCTGGCGGGGTCAATGCCTTACCAAAGTCATGGCAGAGGGCAGCGAAGCGAGTTTCGATATTGTCAGTTAATGATGCCGCCATTTTTAAGGTTAACAGCGTGTGTATTCCGGTATCCATTTCGGCATGTGATTCTGTTGCGCTGGGTATGCCAAATAATTGATTAATTTCAGGAAAAAGAATAGCTAGTGCGCCACAATCACGTAAGACATGAAAATAAGTTTCTGGCGCAGATGATTGTAATGCTTTTTCTGTTTCGCTCCACACTCTTTCTGCACTAATTGTACTAATTTCATGATTAGAAACCATTTTTTTCATCAAAGACTGTGTTTCATTGGCAATAGTAAATTTTTGCTTAGCCAGTCGAGCAGCAAAACGCGCCACTCTAAGTATGCGTAAAGGATCTTCTGCAAAAGCTGTGGAAACATGGCGTAATAAGCGGTTTTTTATATCTTGTTCACCTTGGAAAGGATCAATCAGTTTGCCATCTTCAGTTTGGGCAATGGCGTTAATTGTCAGATCTCGACGTAACAGATCCTCTTCTATCGTGACATCAGGTGCGGCATGGCAAGAAAAGCCGGTATAGCCTACACCGGTTTTGCGTTCTGTACGGGCAAGGGCATATTCTTCACGTGTTTTGGGATGGAGAAAAACGGGAAAATCCTTGCCTACTTGCTGGAAACCTAATTTGATTAAATCATCTGGAGTAGCGCCAACCACGACCCAGTCACGGTCAGAGACTGGCAATCCTAATAGCTGATCTCTTACCGCACCACCAACAAGATAAATCTGCATGCTATTTTCTTTAATTCATCCAGCGATCATTACGTTTTTTACGTCGAGGAATAATATGAGGTAATAACAAACCAAAAATTAAACCAGCACCGGCAACCCCACCGCCATACATAAACCACTGCAAAATGAGTTCACGGCGATTATCATCAAGATTAATTTGCGCAATTTCTAATTTTTTTCCTGAGCGAATTAATTCATTTTTTAGTTTTTCGTTTTCTGCAGTTAGGTTAGCAATAATTTGATCACTGGCGGCAACTTTGCTTTGCATTTCGCTGGTTTGATTATTCCAGTTACTATCAATGTTAGTTAATTTTTCACGTAATTCTTGATTTTCCTTTTCGAGTAAGGGAATACGTGCTTTTACACTGGGTGTTTGGCTAAGTTGATTTTTGGGTAACCAGGCGACTCGGCCTTTATAATCACGAATTTGAGCGTAGCCGGTTTCTTGATCTGTGCTTAATAATTGAACTTGATCACCGCTTTTTAGGCTACCAATAATACGATAATCGGTTCCAGGCCCTCGGTGGATAAAGGTGGGGAGTTCATCAGAAACATAAAGAGTTTCTTCCGCTTGTGTCGTCATTGAGAGGTTTAATCCTATCAATGCTAGAATAAATAAAGGAAATTTTCTCATTGTATTCAACTATCTTCAAACTGTGAAAAAAAGTGCTATTAGCTGATACTAATGCGTTAAATGTATTGATGCAAATCTAAAAAAGTAAAATAATGATTCTTTAAATTGATTTGCCATTATTAATAATATTTCATTTTTTATTATTTTCAGGCAAAAACATAGAATAAAATTCTCTATCAGTTATTTTTCTGGTATTTAGTTATTAATATAGTTTAATTCAATATTATAATTATTTTTTTTTAGCAAATATATGTTGCTGACGGTAAGAAAAGTGAACCCGCATTGATTGCCGTTTTCTAGCTTATTTATGTTAAACTTGTAGATCTTTTCAATCGTTAGTCATGAGGTTGTCCGTTAGTTTTTGTCAACAACATAGTAAATTGAAAATGATAATCTACATTAAGTATGAGTCTAGACAGTATAAATAAAAATTGTAACGTTTATTCTTAGGGATAGAAGATGTCAGAAAATCTGGACTAAATATGAGTCATCTAGAAATTGAATTAAAGTTGTCGGTTCGTCCGGAAGCTATTAAGCGGATCCGTGAAAAAATCATATCCTTTCCCTATACGCATTTTTCCTTACATAAGCTGTCAAATATCTATTTTGAGACAGTGGATCATCAATTACGTCGCTGGGATATGGGGTTAAGGATCCGCGGTTGCGATGGTCGTTACGAAATGACGATGAAAACCGCCGGTAAGGTTATGGGTGGTTTACATCAACGACCTGAATACAATATTGAAATTCATAAACCTGAGATCAATCTTTTAGCATTTCCGGCCGAAATATGGCCTAAGGATACCGATGTTAATCGTTTACAGTCTCAGTTAACAACCTTATTTTATACCAATTTTTCTCGTGAAAAATGGATTGTTACTTATCTAGGTAGTGAAATTGAAATTGTATTAGATCAAGGTAGTATTTATGCTGGCGCCAGAAAAAAACCTATTATGGAAATTGAACTGGAACTGAAAAGGGGCACTTTAATTGAGCTTTTAGCGTTAGCAAAAGAGTTTGTTAATATTGAAGGATTGCGCTTAGCAAATAAAAGTAAGGCTGAACGAGGCTATTCACTGATCCAAACTAGCGATCATGTAGACACTGAGCTCTTATTGCCTCCTTCTAATTGGTTTACTATGCCGATTGAACAGGGTTTAAGCCAGTTATTAGTATATTGGCAGTGCTATGAGGAGTGTTGGTTAGAGAATCAGTTGCAAGCAAAGCAAAATTTAAGTCATTTGTTAGTCATAATAGAGCAATTTTTAGTTCATTATGCTTATTCTGTACCTCATTTTATTCAAACACTGCCATTAAAGGAAATAACAATATTATCAATGGCTACCGATATACAACCGGAAATACTCTGTTATAGTGCGAATTGGTTGCGTTGCAAACTGGCTTTTACCCAATGGCTTACCGCGTTAACACTAGCCTAATGAAAGGCATTTTATGAAATTGCTGCCATCAATATTGGTTCAGCAGGCGCAATGGGTGGTAGATGATTTTCAGTGTCATGCGCCTGAACTTTTACCGCTATCGCCGCAAGAAAAAATATTTTTTGCCTTAAGTGATTTTGCCTATCAGCAGATCAAAAACCATCCAGCTTGGTGGACGGCTATTCGTCAACAGCCACCGCAAATAGGCGAATGGCAACATTATCATCAATGGTTAACCAAACAGCTAGCCAATATTGCTGGTGAGGAGGAGTTGCAGCGGATCCTAAGGCAATTTCGTCATCAAATGCTAATTAGGATCGCCTGGTTACAACTATTCCATGATGATAGCAATAGTAAGCTGCAGATATTACGGCATTTGAGTGAGTTAGCCGAAACGTTAATCATCGTTGCGAGAGATTGGCTGTATGCGGTGTGTTGTCGAAATTGGGGAACTCCTTGTGATCCAGAGGGACAACCACAACCATTACTGATCCTTGCTATGGGCAAATTAGGCGGTGGAGAGTTAAATTTCTCGTCCGATGTCGATTTGATTTTTGCCTTTCCTGAAAATGGTGCTACCCAAGGGGGACGCCGTCAGATGGAAAATAGCCAGTTTTTTACCCGATTAGGCCAAAAATTAATTAACTTATTGGCGCAGAAAACGATAGATGGTTTTGTCTATCGGGTTGATATGCGCCTTCGTCCGTTTGGTGATAGTGGGCCATTAGTTTTTAGTTTTGCTGCTTTAGAAGATTATTACCAGGAACAGGGACGCGACTGGGAACGTTATGCGATGATCAAAATGCGCATTATAGGTGATGATAACTCAGTTTATAGTGATGGATTAAAAAATATGTTGCGTTCCTTTGTTTTTCGCCGCTATATCGATTTTAGTGTTATTCAATCGTTGCGTAATATGAAAAACATGATTGAGCGTGAAGTCCGTCGCCAGGGTTGGCAAGATAATATTAAATTGGGTGCCGGTGGTATCCGTGAAATAGAGTTTATTGGCCAAGTTTTCCAGTTAATTCGAGGTGGCCGTGAACCTAGCTTACGCTCGCCGGCTTTGTTGCCTACATTAATCGCTATTGATGAGCTTTCATTGCTGACAACAGAACAGGTAACGCAATTAACGGATAATTATCTGTTTTTACGGCGAACAGAAAATATATTGCAATCTATTAATGATCAACAAACTCAGATGTTACCTAAGCAAGCTTTACAACAGGCGCGACTGGCATGGGCGATGGGGTTTAACGATTGGCCGGCATTTTATCAGCAACTTACAGCTAGAATGCAAAGTGTCCACGCGATATTTGTGCAAATTATTGGTCGAAATGATGAGAAAAGCGATGATACTCTGTTAACATTTTTTGTTTATTTCTGGCAACAAATTAGTAGTGAAAGTGAACTGGAAACCCTATTATCTGAGTGTAAAGACGAGAAAAAACAAAATATTATTAAACAGTTATGGCCATTTCGCCAAGATTTAGCTAAGCGAACCATTGGTCCCCGTGGTCGCGAGGTACTTGATCAATTAATGCCAAAATTGATAGCTAAAATCTATCATAGAGATGATATTAATCGGATTTTACAACGAATTATTCCCTTGCTTATCAGTATAGTTAGTAGGACAACTTATTTAGAATTAATTTTAGAATCTGAACAGGTATTAACGCATGTGATCCGTTTTTGTGCAGCATCACCAATGATTGCTGAGCAATTAGCTCGTCATCCATTATTACTAGATGAATTAATCGATCCCTTCTCACTTTACCAGCCATTACCCGTTACCGCTTATCGCGATGAATTACGCCAATATTTATTGCGCATTGATGAAAATGATGATGAACAGCAGCTTGAAGCATTGCGGCAATTCAAACAAGCTCAGCTTTTACGCATTGCTGCTGAAGATATTGCTGGCGTGCTTTCGGTTATGAAAGTGAGTGATCATTTGACCTATTTGGCCGAAGCTATTATTGAAGTAGTGGTACAACTGGCGTGGAATAAATTAACTAAGCGTTATGGTAAACCTGCTCATCTATCTCAACAACCAGTTGGCGTAACCGGTTTTGCCGTTGTAGGTTATGGTAAACTGGGTGGCTTTGAATTGGGGTATGGTTCTGATTTAGATTTAGTTTTTTTGTTTGATTGCCCATTAGGTATTGTCACCGATGGGCAACGCGTCATTGAAGGTCGCCAGTTTTATTTACGACTCGCCCAGCAAATTCTTCATCTCTTTAGTACCCGAACTTCTTCAGGTATCCTTTATCAGGTAGATGCTCGTTTGCGCCCATCAGGTGAATCTGGCATGTTGGTGAGTACATTCCAATCATTCGAGGATTATCAGAAAACGCAAGCCTGGACTTGGGAGCATCAAGCTTTGATCCGAGCGCGAATGGTTTTTGCTGAACCGCAATTAGAACAAGCGTTTAACCGAATTCGACGAGAAGCTCTGCTCATACCAAGAGAAGAAACGATATTGCGTCAGCAGGTCGTTAAGATGCGACAAAAAATGTATCAGCACCAAGCTAACCGGCAGCAGGCATATTTTGATTTAAAAACCGATCCTGGCGGTATCACTGATATTGAATTTATTGCTCAATATCTGGTATTACGTTACTGTGCAGATAATGTAGCATTACTTCGTTGGTCAGATAATGTGCGTATTTTTACCTTGTTAGCTGAATATGCGGTAATGTCTAACGAGGAAGCTGAACAGCTAATTAAGATTTATACTGAAATGCGAGACACATTGCATCATTTGTCATTACAGGCGTTGCCCAGCAAAGTGTTAGTCTCTCAGTTTAAACAACAACGTGAAAAAGTCCTGCTTATTTGGCAAAAATGGTTTTATGCCAATTAAGTTGAAATAGAATTGACTGGCCATACTTTTTAATATGATTGATAGGGCTGGGCTATGTTACTATTGGTAGCAATCTTGATTGCGGTAATTTATTTGTAATTGGAGTAAGGATGAAAATCACTCTCCCTGATTTTAAACAGGCTAATATTTTGGTGATCGGCGATGTTATGTTAGATCGTTATTGGTATGGATTAACTAACCGAATTTCGCCAGAAGCGCCCGTTCCAGTTGTCAAAGTGGAAATGAAAGAAGAACGGCCAGGTGGTGCAGCTAATGTTGCTATGAATATTGCTGCTTTAGGCGCTAATGTTCGTCTGGTAGGGCTGACAGGTATTGATGATGCTGCTGAAGTATTAACAGAGAAACTCAATCAAGCCAATGTATGTTGTGATTTTGTTACCTTATCAACGCATCCTACTATTACTAAGCTGAGAATTCTATCTCATAATCAACAACTTATTCGGCTTGATTTTGAAGAAGGCTTTGCTAGTGTCGATATAAATCCGCTGTTAGATCGTATTCGGCAAGCTTTGCCACATGTTGGGGCACTGGTATTGTCTGATTATGGTAAAGGTGCTTTAGCACAAATTTCACAGATCATTGCATTAGCAAATACTGCTCAAGTACCGGTACTTATTGATCCGAAAGGTAATGATTTTGAGCGTTATCGTGGAGCGACTTTATTGACCCCCAATATGTCTGAATTTGAAGCCATTGTTGGTAAATGTGCTAACAATGCTGAAATTGAGCAGAAAGGAATGAAGTTAATTGATTCCCTTGATCTTAAAGGATTACTGATCACTCGTTCAGAACGAGGGATGACATTATTACAACGTGAAAAACCGCCTTTACATTTACCGACCCAAGCGCAGGAAGTTTATGATGTTACCGGCGCCGGCGATACGGTTATTGCTGTGTTGGCCACGGCGTTAGCCGCGCGACAGGATTTTCATCAAGCTTGTGTATTAGCTAATGCGGCCGCTGGAGTTGTGGTTGGAAAACTAGGTACTTCAACTGTATCACCGATTGAGTTGGAGAATGCCATTCATGGTCGCGCTGATGATGGTTTTGGGGTGATGAATGAACAGCAACTAAAGCATGCGGTTGCTGCGGCTCGTAGTCGTGGTGAGAAGATCGTGATGACCAATGGTTGCTTTGATATTTTACATGCCGGGCATGTTATCTATTTAGCCAATGCGCGTAAACTAGGCGATCGATTGATTGTTGCTGTCAATAGTGATGCTTCAACTAAACGGCTAAAAGGTGATGATCGTCCTATTAATCCATTAGCTCAACGTATGACCGTATTAGGAGCGCTAGGTTCGGTAGATTGGGTGGTCTCGTTTGAAGAGGATACGCCTCAACGCCTGATCAGTGAAATCTTACCCGATGTATTAGTTAAAGGTGGTGATTATAAGCCGGAAGATATTGCCGGTAGCCAAGAGGTCTGGGCGGCAGGTGGCGAAGTTAAAGTGCTTAATTTTGAACAAGGGCTGTCTACAACAAATATCATTAATAGCATTATGAAAAATGATTAATATTTTGGCATAAAAAATAGCAATGCCACGATAGTAATATCGTGGCATTTTTGTTATTCATTTTTGTTTTCGTTAGCTACCTCTTTTTTTTCTAATTGTTCGATGCGTTTTTCCATTTCGATCATTTTTTCACGGGTGCGCAGTAAAACTTGTGTCTGAATATCAAATTCTTCACGCGAAACTAAATCGAATTTTCCTAATTGGGACTGTAATATTGCCCGTAGCTTTTTATCAAGATCTTCGCCTAAGTCACGTATCCCTTGCGGTAAGGTATCTTTGATCTGGCGAACAACTTGTTCAATTTTTTTCGCGTCAAGCATTACTATATCCTTTCAGGTCACAAATTATAATCTATCGGTTATTTAATAATAGATCTTAAAATAATCAGCTAGCTTTGACAAAATTATTTTTAATAAATTTGGTGATAAAAATGGCTCTAAATTAGCGGAAATAACCACATAAAACCAAGTTGGCTGACTATATAGATGATAATACTGTTTCAATCATATATTTTGCTGTTGTTGATTGCCACAGATCTATATTCACGATATAGTTTAGCTGTTTATCTCAGGGCGGGGTGAAATTCCCCACCGGCGGTGATATTTATTCTGCTAATTGAATAACCAAGTCCGCGAGCGTTCCGTTGTAGCAATGTGCGATGGAAGTCAGCAGATCCAGTGAGATTCTGGAACCGACGGTTATAGTCCGGATGGGAGAGAATAACGATATCTGTAGTTTTGCGATCTGCCAATTGTGCGCAGGTTTTTAAGATACTAGTTTGATTTTTTATACTCCCAAGCTCGCCCTGGTTCTGGTAATTTAGTATTTATTGATGAGGTTTTACCATGAATCAGACGTCACTTTCCGTATATGGCACTCCGATCGAACGTATAGAGCGCGCTCTTGAGGCATTACGTCAAGGTAAAGGTGTTATGGTACTTGACGACGAAAGCCGTGAAAACGAGGGTGATATTATTTTTGCCGCTGAAACAATGACAGTTGAACAGATGGCATTAACTATCCGCCATGGCAGTGGAATTGTTTGTCTTTGTATAACGGAAGAACGCCGTAAGCAGCTAGCATTACCAATGATGGTTGAAGAAAATTCCAGTCAGTTTCAAACCGCATTTACTATCACTATTGAGGCTTCTGAAGGGGTGACAACCGGGGTCTCGGCCAGTGATCGTTTAATGACTATTCGTAAAGCCATTGCCGATGATGCAAAGCCTACCGATCTTAATCGGCCAGGGCATGTTTTTCCGTTAAGAGCCCAACAAGGGGGAGTATTGCAGCGTCGCGGTCATACCGAAGCGACCATTGATTTGGTGACTTTAGCCGGTTTTAAGCCAGCAGGCGTTTTATGTGAGTTGACAAATGACGATGGTACCATGGCCCGTATGCCAGAAGTGCTTATCTTTGCCAAGCAACATGATATGCCGGTAATAACGATTGAAGATCTGGTAACCTATCGTCAGCAATTTACTCAAAAGGCCGGTTAGCCGACGGAATAAGCCATATTTCATGATGGAATTTTGTCCTATATGAGTTTTATGGTTAACCAGTGCTGTCATACTGGAAAGTGTTTATTAAATAACAAACACATTTTAAATCTATCGCTATAGAGTGGAAATATAGGCTGAGTGCTTAAACGAATAAATTTGCTTGGCTGAACTGAGGTGGAGTGCTCAGACAAAAAATAGTTGCTAATTAATTTGTCCGCCGGCTAATTTTATTGTCTATTTTTAATCTGCTAATCATAATAGTAACAACAGCAAGATAATGATTAGCTTGTCATTATCTTGCGCCTATGTTGCAAAAGTTAGTTTAGAATAATATGCGGATAAAAACGGGACAGATCCTGGGTAATTAATTGCTTGTCTTCTCGAATACCAATTCCTGCCGGTTGATCATTTACCAGCCAACTACCGATTAAGGTATAGTTATTTTCAAATTGAGGCAGGGGATAAAATTGTTGAATAATCATACCTTCTTCGCCATATGGGCCATCTATTGAGGCAATTTCACGTTCATTATCGATGATACGAATATTTGCCCCTTCGCGTGAAAAAATAGGTTTGATCACATAGCGATCCAGTTTCGGCGGATTAGCTTCAGCAAAATAAGCAGGTAACAGATTGGGATGATTAGGAAACATTTCCCATAACATAGGTAGTAATGCCTTGTTAGAAATAATGCTTTTCCAGGCTGGCTCTAACCACTTTACTCCGGCATCGGCTAACTTAGTAGAAAAAATCTCTCTAAACATAAACTCCCAAGGATATAATTTAAACAGATTGCTAATAACTTGATTATTAGGATCGGTAAATTGTCCTTTTTCACCTAAACCAATTTGATCAACATAGAGAAATTCGGTTGCAATATTGGCTTCGTAAGCACAGTCTTGTAAGTATTGGATAGTGCCGCGATCTTCGTCACTATCTTGACAGCAGGCAAAATGTAACCAGTTAAAGCCAAATGATTCACGTAGTTGCGTAAAGCGTTCAATAAGTTGCTCTTGTATACTATTAAATTGATCAGCATTGGCTGGTAAATTGCCAGCATTGATCTGATCTTCTAACCAGATCCACTGAAAAAATGCGCTTTCATATAAAGATGTGGGTGTATCTGCATTATTTTCTAATAATTTTGCCGGTGTTTTACCATCATAAGCTAAATCTAATCGGGAATAGAGTGAAGGTTGATTAGTTTTCCATGAGTGATTAACAAATTCCCAACAATGTTTAGGGATCTGAAATTTTAACAATAATTCCTCGTTATTCACTACTTTTTCCACCACTTGCAGGCACATTTGATGTATTTCAGCGGTGGTTGCTTCAAGATCTTCCACTTGTTGCATAGTAAATTGATAATAGGCATTTTCACACCAATAAGGTTCACCGTATAAGGTGTGAAAATGAAAACCAAATTCAGTTGCCTTTTCTTTCCAATCAGGGCGTTCAGTGATGGGCATCCTTATCATCGCCATTAACCTCCCATAGAACGCTGAGAAGACGAAGTGGCACTTTGACGCTGCATGTGAGCCTGTTGTTTAACAACTGATTCGCCGAAACCACCACGAGTGATAGTGGTCGTCGTTGCCGGTTTGGGGGCAAGAGCTGATGGCGGTACAGTCATTGTTCTGCCTCCCGCTACCGCCGGTCCATAGTTTTTGCCACTGGCATCCACAAATTTTCCATTGGCCGGACTTGCAGGATTGTTTGAGCTAAACAGAGGTTGCGCTGCAGGCGCTGGGGCATTTGCACCACCACCCATTAGGCGTCCCATCATATAACCTGCCATTAATGGCATCCAGAAACTACCACTTTGTCCACTGGCTTGATTTTCTGCCAAACCGGCTTGAGCTGGAGTTTGTGTTGCAGTTTGAGCTGTAGTTTGCGTTGCAATTTGGCTGGAAGCCTGAGTACATTTTTCTTCACCAAATTCAGCCACACAATCTTCACGTGTCGCATATTTAGGTGCAGTTTTTGCTGCTTCCTGCAATGCATTTTTATAAGCAAGCGAACATTGTTCACTTTGAGCGGGGTTTTTCTGGGCACAATCCTCTGCATTAGTATATAAAGATACGCTTTCGTCGCTTTGTTCACAAGCGGACAACATAAATACCGTACTAATCGCTAAGGCGACAGGTGCTAAGCGGTAGGCGCGCCAGCTTTTACGAAAAGCATCTTGATTAATATTCTTCGTGCGCTTTATTTTCATCATCATTTACCTATCCTAAAGGTCGAAATAAAAATCGTCAAACTAGGATAGAATAGGGTAATTACGGTGGAAATTAAAGCATAAAGCTGACAGAAATATGGCTATCAATCGGATTATTTATTTTAAGTGGTAAAAATACAACTTTTCTAATTAATTTTCGCTACACTAAAAAAACCCACAATATGTGGGCATTAATAAGCGAGTATTTATTTAATGTATTTGTGGAACATTCATCGGATTAATAATTGTATCCGGTGAGGTTGATAATGTTTTGCCTAAGCTATTATTTAAACGGATCAGATCGCTTTCATTTAACGTCCCACGAGCATACTGGATTTTCAGATCGTTAATCAGATAGTCATAACGTGCATTAGCTAGATTCTGTTTTGCCTGAAAAAGGGTTGTTGTTGCGTTCAACACGTCCACGATTGTTCGCGTGCCGACTTGATAGCCTGCTTCCATCGCATCTAACGAACTTTGTGCTGAAATGACTAATTGTTGGTAAGCCTTGATGCTACTAATAGAAGATATAACATTATTGTAGGAAGAGCGTACTATTTGAATAACATTGCGATAAGTACTTTCGAGCTGTTCGCTGGCACTAATATAACCATACTGTGCTTGTTCAACGCGTGAGTTAGTTTTGCCACCGGTATATAACGGCACACTTAACGTTAGTCCGACGCTATTTTGGCCAGTATAGCTAGTATCATTTCGGTTCCATAGATGATTAGCACTACCGTGATAATGAGTGTTGTTAACGCCCGTTGATGCTTCTAATCCAAGGGTAGGTAAATGTCCTGACTGTTCATAGCGAATATTTTCTCGCGCCAAATCTTGTGACAAACGCGCGCTGAGTAAACTTAAGTTGCGCGTTTCAGCATCTTTTAATAGTTTTTCTACTCGAGCAGGTGTTTGCGTGCGGAAGTGATCAATATTTAAAACGGCTAATTGGCTGTAATAGATGCCGCTAACTTGGCGTAATTTTTCCAACGCATTTTCTAATTGATTACGGCTCGATACTTCCTGCGCCAATACGCTGTCATAATTAGCACGGGCGTTTTGTACATCAGTAATAGCCACTAATCCTACGTTAAAACGTTGGGTTGTTTGATCTAACTGGCGATAAACGGCTTTTTTCTGGGCTTCAATATAGTCTAATAAGTCAATCGCGCGTAACACGTCAAAATAAGCTGTGGCAGTATCAAGAATTAATTTTTGTTGATTAGTTTGATAAGTAACATCAGCAATACCGGCGGTTTTTTCTTGTATGTCTAACTGTTGCCATTTTGACATATCAAAGATGGTTTGGGTGAGTTTAATATTGGCGCCAAGTTGGTTGTTTTCTGTGTCTCGGTTATCACGATAACCGCTGTTATAGGTGAAATTTGCACCTAAACCTAATTGCGGCAGTAAAGGGCTTCGAGCTTCATTAATTTTTTCAAATGCTTGGTCGCGTTCTGCTAGTGATTTACGTAAATCTGGATTACTTTCTTTTGCTTTCTGATAGACTTGCAATAAATTTTCAGCTTGCCCTGTGGCACTTAGTCCCATTAGGCTAATGGTGATAAAAAGAGAGATAAATTTTTTCATTCTTATTCCTTGATTATGCAATTTATTATGCAATTTTTTGCTTTAGTTATCTCAGAAAAACATTAATACCGCTAATTTTAGCAGAATATGTCATTATTCCATGGTAGCTGTTTGTGCCATCTAGCATGTTAAATCTGGTCGATGTTACATTATTTATAAGTTAATTTCCTTAAAAAACGTTATATAAGTCTCACTTTTTTGTCAGTTAATGCATATAAATTCAGAGAGTTTTTATGAGTGATAAAAAAAATTTACCCTTCAAGTTTAGCCAAAATGATGTGGAAATTACGGCTAAGTTCGATCTTTATAGTGGTTTTTTTCGTTTTGTAGAATACCGTTTTCGACATAAGTTGTTTAACGGGGGTTGGAGCAAGGAAATTCGACGTGAAGTTTTAGAACGGGGCAATGCGGGCGTTATTTTACCTTATGATCCTTGTCTTGATAAGGTCGTGTTAGTTGAACAAGTACGGCTCCCGGCGATTGAAACTAGCAAAACACCGTGGCTATTAGAAACTATTGCTGGCATGGTAGAACAAAATGAAAACTTAGAACAGCTAGTTCGTCGTGAAGCTAAAGAAGAAGCGGGTATTACCATTTTGCGTTGTCACTATGCACTAAGTTATCTTACTAGCCCAGGCGGCACCACTGAGCGTATTTATGTACATATCGGTGAAATTGATGCATTAGCAATCAAACCCGGCACCATACATGGATTGAACAGCGAAAATGAAGATATTCGTGTCCATGTTGTTAGTCGCGAACAAGCTTATCAATGGGTGGAATTAGGGGTAATTGATAATGCGGCTACTGTAATCGCAATACAGTGGTTACAATTAAATCATCTTAGATTGAAAAACAATTGGTTGAATAACTTAAAATAACTACTTATTCATAGATATAAAAAAGAAGTGTGTATCAGCCAACAGTTATTGATAAAGTATTAATGTTAAAATAACGTATAAAGTAGGTAGAAACTAAGGAAATTGCTTGGATAGTCTGTTTAAATTAACAACAAAGCAAAAAAATTTAGTGAGGATCTTACAAATTACTGATACTCACCTTTTTGCTAATGTTGATGATACTCTACTTGGCGTCAATACTTTTGCTAGTTTTCATGCAGTGATTGATGCAATTTTAGCGCGCAATGAAAATGTTGATCTGGTTGTCGCTACCGGTGATTTGGCTCAAGATCAATCCGCCCAAGCCTATCAGCATTTTGCAGAAGGGATCAAACGGTTGGCTGCTCCTTGTGTTTGGTTGCCAGGCAATCATGATTATCAACCGGCAATGGTAGCTACTTTAGCGAAAGCAGGAATTTTACCCTCTAAACAGGTGCTAATTAATGATAATAGGCAAATCCTTATGTTGGACAGCCAAATTCAGGGTGCGGTACATGGGAAATTGTCCAATCAACAATTGTTATGGATGAAAAGCTGTTTTGATGCCTACAATGAGCGTAGTCATTTACTGATGTTACATCATCATCCTTTACCATCTTAACCTCCAAAGGGTACTCCCACCGACATAAGGTGGGAGGGGAATTTGGTCGGGCTTGAAAAGCCCGAAGAATGATCAGCCACGCTGATTTTGAATGTATTGCTTAACAACTTCCAGCGGTGCTCCCCCGCACGAACCTGCAAAGTATGATCGAGACCACAACACTGGCTTGCCGTAAGCCCCACGCAAGTCTAGAAACTCATTACGCAGACGACGAGACGTTACCGCTTTCAGCGAGTTTACTAGTACTGACAACTGCACTGTGGGCGGGTACTCGATCAGCATATGAACGTGATCGGACTCTCCGTTACTTTCCTTTAAATCAGCCCCAAAGTCGCGACACACTTCACCTGCATACTGATGAAATGCTTTGTAGTGCAAGCCACTGAGTACTTTCTTTCGGTACTTAGTCACAAAGACAAGGTGAACATGTAAAAGAAACGCTGCATGTCTTGAACGGTTGATTTTATATTTTTGCATTGAAATTAACCGGATATACGGTAAGATAGTGAGATAATTTACTACACACTGAGTAATAATGCTAATTCTAAAAGCCTACAAATTCAGACTCGAACCAACCGAAAAACAGTCGCAACGTTTGCGGCAGTTGTGCGGATGCGCTCGTTTTATCTGGAATTACGGGCTAGCAGAGACGCAACGCATTATTGAATCCGGCGGTAAACTACCGTCAGCGTTTGAACTAAATCGGATGCTCACAGAATGGAAAAAAAGCCGGAACATTCCTTTTGCAAGAAGCCTACACGGATAATCTTCAGCAGAAACTCAAAGATCTGCACGGGGCATGGAAACGCTGCTTTGATAAAAAACTGGCAGCAAAAGCTCCTGTATTTAAAAGGAAAAATGACGGGCGTGATTCAGTTCGTTTTGTTAATTTTGATAAATATTGTCAGCTCGATAATGGCAGAGTGAGATTACCGTCAGGTTTGGTATGGGTAAAGTTCCGGCAGTCGCAAAAGCTGTACGGTAAGATTAAAAACGCAACCGTTAGCCAACATGCGGGACACTGGTATATATCGTTTCAGGTCGAACTGGAAATGGACATTCAGCCTCATTCGTCAGCAACAATGATTGGTTTGGATGCAGGTGTAACCAGACTCGCCACGCTGTCAGACGGCACAGTGTTTGAACCTGTAAACAGTTTTAAAACCAACCAAAAAAAGCTGGCGAAATTCCAGCGTCAGTTAAGCTGTAAAGTTAAATTCAGCAATAACTGGAAAAACAGAAGCGAAAAATCCAACGTCTCCACTCGCATATAACCAATATCCGCAAAGACTACCTTCACAAAGTCACCAGTGAAATCAGCAAAAACCACGCGATGATCGTCATTGAGGACTTAAAGGTCAGTAACATGTCGAAATCGGCAAAAGGTACACAAGAGCAGCACGGACGGAATGTCAGGGCAAAATCAGGACTTAACCGTTCGATACTGGATCAGGGTTGGTATGAAATGCGCCGTCAGCTTGAGTACAAGCAGCTATGGCGCGGTGGTCAGGTATTAGCTGTGCCTCCGGCATATACAAGTCAACGGTGTGCATGTTGTGGTCATACAGCGAAAGAAAATCGTCAATCACAAAGTAGATTCGAGTGCCTTGAGTGCGGGTATACAGAGAACGCAGATATCAACGGAGCTCGTAACATTTTAGCGGCAGGACATGCCGTGTTAGCCTGTGAAGTGAACGGTGCAGTAATGCCGTCAGCAGCAGGAACCAGGCTTCTGAGCGATCAGATAGTCTCCGACTAACAGGAATCCCCTCCTGAGTCACGAAGTGTGAAGGTGGGGAGGATGTCAACAGGTTGTACCTGGCTTGATCAACATTGCTTGCGTAATTCTCATATTGTGGCTGACTATTTAAAGCAATATCCGCAAATTAAAGCAATTTTATGTGGGCATATTCATCAAGAAATAGATGAATATTGGCAAGGGATCCGCATGATGGCAACACCATCAACTTGTATCCAATTTAAACCTCATTGTACTAATTTTACATTAGATATTCTGGCACCGGGATGGCGTTATCTTGATCTTTCTATCAATGATGACGGTGAAAATGTGTTGGATACCCAAGTTTTCAGATTGGCTAGTGATAAATACCGTCCAGATTTCGATTCAGGCGGTTATTAATGTCAACATTAATTTATATTCATGGTTTTAATAGTTCCCCTCTATCACAGAAGGCAAATAGCTTAAAAACTTGGTTAAGCGGGCAACACCCAGAAGTTAATATGCTGATACCCCAGCTTCCTTGTTATCCGGCAGAAACGATTGAGTTACTACAGAATCTCGTAACGGCCCATGCGGGAGAGCCGATTGGCGTGATAGGTTCTTCCTTGGGTGGTTATTTTGCTATTTGGTTATCGCAAAAATTTAGTTTACCCGCAGTTATTGTCAATCCAGCAGTACGCCCCTTTGATTTGTTTCAACAGTATTTAGGTGAGCAAGTCAATCCTTACACAAAGGAATGCTACATTTTGCAACCCCATCATTTAAATGAACTGCAAGAGATACAAATTAAGACATTAACGGCACCTGATCTGATTTGGTTATTACAACAAACTGGTGATGAAATATTGGACTATCGTCAAGCTGTTACCTATCTTATGGAGTGTAAGCAAACAATTGAGTCAGGAGGTAACCATGCTTTTGTTGGATTTGACTACTATTTTCCACAAATTATGCGTTTTTTAGCTTTGGCAAAGACAAAATAAGTAAAAAATTATTCAAAATAGCTGAATCACTGTTATTATCATCAGTATCTCAGCATTTATTTGCCTAATTAATCGTCAATTACCGCAGAAAATAATATGACTCAATCTAATTATAATGCAGAGGCAATCGAGGTCCTCAGTGGTTTAGAACCTGTACGTCGTCGCCCGGGCATGTACACCGATACCTCTCGACCAAATCATCTGGCGCAGGAAGTTATTGATAACAGTGTCGATGAGGCGCTTGCCGGTTATGCCAAACGTATCGATGTCATCTTGTATGAAGATCAGTCGCTGGAAGTGATTGATGATGGCCGAGGTATGCCCGTTGATATCCACCCGGAAAAGAAAGTGCCAGCTGTAGAGCTGATTTTGGGGCATTTACATGCTGGGGGAAAATTTTCTAATAAAAATTATCAATTCTCTGGCGGGCTACATGGTGTTGGTATTTCCGTAGTGAATGCGTTATCAAAACGTATTGAAGTAACTGTCAGTCGTGATAGCCAAATATACCGAATAGCTTTTGAAAATGGCGAAAAAGTTCAGGAACTCGAGGTAATTGGTAGTTGTGCTAAACGGACAACCGGGACTGGTGTGCGTTTTTGGCCCGATAGCCATTTTTTTGACAACCCACGATTTTCTATTTCACGTTTAGTACACATATTAAAAGCCAAGGCTGTGCTATGCCCTGGTGTTGAAATCATCTTTAAGGATAAAATAAATAATACTGAGCAGACATGGCGTTATAACGATGGCTTAACCGACTATCTAATGGAGGCAGTGAACGGTTTAGTTACTTTACCGGAAAAAGCGTTTGTTGGTAATTTCGCTGGCCAATTAGAAATGGTCGATTGGGCATTGCTCTGGTTACCAGAGGGTGGGGAACTATTAACCGAGAGTTATGTTAACCTTATTCCAACGGCACAAGGTGGTACCCATGTTAATGGATTACGTCAAGGTTTGCTGGATGCGATGAGGGAGTTTTGTGAATACCGTAATTTACTTCCCCGCGGTGTGAAATTAACGGGTGATGATATTTGGGAACGCTGTGCTTATGTTCTATCAGTTAAAATGCAAGATCCTCAATTTGCCGGCCAGACTAAAGAACGTCTTTCTTCTCGCCAGAGCGCTGCGTTTGTTTCCGGTGTGGTAAAAGATGCTTTTAGTTTGTGGTTAAACCAAAATGTTCAAGAAGCTGAGCAATTAGCGGAGCTCACCATATCTAGTGCGCAAAGGCGTCTACGCGCAGCGAAAAAAGTTGTGCGCAAAAAACTGACCAGCGGGCCTGCGTTACCCGGTAAGCTAGCCGATTGTACATCTCAAGATCTTAATTTCACTGAACTATTTTTAGTTGAGGGCGATTCAGCCGGTGGATCGGCTAAGCAGGCTCGTGATCGTGAATATCAGGCGATTATGCCGTTAAGAGGCAAGATACTGAATACCTGGGAAGTTTCTTCCGATGAAGTTTTAGCTTCACAGGAAGTTCATGATATCTCAGTGGCTATTGGTATCGATCCAGACAGCAATGATCTTAGCCAGCTCCGTTACGGTAAGATTTGTGTTCTGGCCGATGCAGATTCGGATGGATTGCATATTGCAACATTACTCTGCGCGCTTTTTGTTCGCCACTTTCCCGCTTTAGTAAAAGCAGGCCATATTTATATTGCTATGCCACCTTTATATCGTATTGATCTAGGTAAAGAAGTCTATTATGCCCTCGATGAAGGTGAAAAGGCTGCTGTTCTCGATCGGCTAAGTTATAAGCGTGGCAAACCGAATGTCCAGCGCTTTAAAGGGTTAGGTGAGATGAATCCGACGCAATTACGTGAAACCACGCTTGATCCTAATACACGACGCTTAGTCCAACTCATTATTAATGATGATAATTATCAAGAAACACTAGCGATGATGGATATGCTACTGGCGAAAAAACGGGCAGAAGATCGTCGAAATTGGTTACAAGATAAAGGCGATGCGATAGAAATTGAAGTGTAATCGACACTGTTAATCAGAGACTGAGGAATTAAATGAATGAGTGAGATAACTCACGATGGTGTAGAGCAACAACCACTTTACACCTTTACCGAAAATGCCTATCTCAATTATTCCATGTACGTCATCATGGACAGAGCATTGCCATTTATTGGCGATGGGTTAAAACCTGTTCAACGCCGAATTGTTTATGCCATGTCTGAGCTTGGTTTGAGTAATGCGGCTAAATACAAAAAATCAGCACGTACAGTCGGTGATGTATTGGGGAAATATCATCCACATGGTGATAGTGCTTGTTATGAGGCTATGGTGTTGATGGCACAACCGTTTTCCTATCGTTATCCATTAGTTGATGGCCAGGGGAACTGGGGAGCACCCGATGATCCTAAGTCATTTGCTGCGATGCGCTACACTGAATCAAGATTGTCAAAATACGCGGAAACGCTACTTAGTGAATTAGGATTAGGAACAGTAGCCTGGACGCCTAACTTTGATGGAACATTAACTGAACCCAAAACCCTACCGGCAAGATTACCCAATATACTGTTAAATGGTACCACAGGGATTGCAGTTGGTATGGCGACCGATATTCCGCCACATAATGCTCGTGAAGTAGCAAGTGCATTAGTTGCTTTATTGGAAAATCCAAAAGCTGATCTTAATATGTTGATGAATTTTATTCCTGCTCCTGATTACCCAACAGAAGCAGAGATTATTTCATCAAAAGAAGATATTCAAAAAATTTACCAAACAGGCCGTGGTTCTATTCGGCTACGTGCCGTATGGGAAATGGATGATGGTAATGCTGTTATTACTGCACTGCCTCATCAGGTATCTGGTGCTAAAGTGTTAGAACAGATTGCTTCACAAATGCGCGCCAAAAAATTACCGATGGTAGAAGATTTACGCGATGAGTCAGATCATGAAAACCCGACACGTTTAGTGATTGTACCAAGAAGTAATCGGATTGATTTAGAACAAGTGATGACGCATTTATTTGCCACGACGGATCTAGAAAAAAGTTATCGGGTCAATTTGAATATGATTGGTTTGGATAATCGCCCAGCAGTTAAAGGACTGGTTGAAATTTTAAATGAATGGTTATTATTTCGACGAGAAACTGTGCGTAACCGCTTAAATCATCGTTTAGAAAAAGTATTAAAACGCTTACATATTCTTGACGGTTTATTAATAGCTTATCTGAATATAGATGAGGTTATCCATATTATCCGTAATGAAGATGAGCCTAAAGCCGTATTAGTGGCTCGTTTTGCTCTTTCAGAAACTCAGGCTGAATCTATCCTGGAATTGAAATTGCGTCATTTGGCTAAACTAGAGGAGTTTAAGTTACGTGGCGAGCAAGATGAATTAGCGAAAGAGCGTGATCAACTACAAGCTATTTTGGGTTCTGAACGTCGTTTAAACACCTTAATCAAGAAAGAAATTGAAACAGATGCACAGACCTATGGGGATGATCGTCGCTCACCGCTTAAGGAGCGTATTGAAGCAAAAGCCATGAATGAACATGATATTTTGCCTTCTGATCCGGTTACTATTGTCCTTTCTGTTATGGGATGGGTGAGAAGCGCAAAAGGTCATGATATTGATCCGACTAACCTTAATTATAAAGCGGGTGATGGTTTCCGTAGTGCAGCAAAAGGTAAAACTAATCAACCGGTCGTTTTTCTTGATAGCACAGGGCGAAGTTATTCATTAGATCCGCTTGATCTTCCTTCTGCACGAGGGCAGGGAGAACCTCTTACTGGCAAATTGGCATTACCACCTGGCGCAACGACTGAACATGTATTGACAGCGCCTGAAGAGCAAAAATATTTGTTGGCATCGGATGCGGGGTATGGGTTTATCTGTACCTTTAGTGATTTAGTAGCAAAAAATAAAGCAGGTAAGGCATTAATTACCTTACCGAATAATGCTAAGGTATTAGCACCATTAGAAGTTAACAATGAACAGCAAGATTTATTATTAGCAATTACTAAAGCAGGCCGAATGCTAATATTTCCTGTTAGCGATCTCCCACAGCTTTCTAAAGGAAAAGGTAATAAAATTATTAATATTTCTGCTGCTCAATCAGCCAGCGGAGAGGATCTGCTAGTTTGGTTAATATTTTTGCAGCCTCAGTCTTCAATTACACTCTATTTGGGTAAACGAAAAATGAAATTAAATCCAGAAGATTTGCAAAAATATCGTGCTGAACGAGGTCGTAAAGGTTCTCCATTACCTCGTGGATTACAGAGTATTGAGCGTATAGAAGTAACACCTGCTAGTAATAAATAATCTTCGATTGTTTTTATAGATGGGTGAAGTTACTTATTACTTGAGGTAAATATGTTAGCTATAGTTCGTATTATTATTGTGATCCTATTTACGATATTGGTTTGCGTGTTAGGATGTTTTTTTTGCTTATTTAGTCCAAGAAATCCAAGCCATGTTATGCGCTTTGGCCGGCTGTTTGGTAAATTATCTTATGTTTTTGGTATTACCATTATTAGTCGAGTGCCAGCTGAAGCCAAAGATTACGGTCCCAGTATCTATATAGGTAATCATCAAAATAACTATGATATGGTGACGATGTCAAATGCAGTACAGCCAAATACCGTTACTGTTGGGAAAAAAAACTTAGTCTTTATTCCTTTTTTTGGTCCGCTATATTGGTTGTCTGGTAATATTCTTATTGATAGGGCTAATCGAACTAAAGCGCACAATACCATTTCGCAGGTTGTTCAACAGATCAAAAAAAGAAAAATTTCTGTTTGGATGTTTCCTGAGGGAACCCGTAGTCGTGGTCGAGGTTTACTGCCATTTAAAACCGGTGCATTTTATGCAGCAATTGCAGCAGGTGTGCCAATAATACCGGTCTGTTTATCTGAAACAGAAGGGCGCATTAAACTAAATCGTTGGAATAATGGAGTAGTGATCGTCGAAATGCTACCGTCTATTGACACAACAAAGTATAATCGAGAAAACGTGCGTGAATTGGCAGATTATTGCCATGATTTATTTAAAGCTAAAATTGCAGAATTAAATAAAGAAGTAGCAGAAATAGAGCAAAAAATGAAATAAAATTTAAGTTCATTTTCAAGCAAATTAGTTTCTAAATGATCATATTTAACAATATATTAATATTTGGCGTTGTAGCAATCTATTGTCTTAATTGAATAGAGTTATCAAATAATTGGGATAACACAATTACTAGCAGATAGTAGGATAAGTATATTTCCTTTATGAACAATAAATGGCGCTAGCTTATTAATGATTTTGTGGAGAGGCTATGTCACTAAGTCGGCGTCGATTTCTTAAGCTATCAAGTATAGCAATGAGTGTTTCTATGCTTCCTACTGCGGTTAGAGCAGAAAAAAATGCAGGATACCCATTATTACCAATCCCGCCTCTATTAGAATCTCATTTGGGTCAACCGTTGTTTCTTACGTTGAAAAAATCTTATTGGTCTTTTGATGGTAGCCATCGTACTACGACTATTGGTTGCAATGGTTATTATTTAGGGCCAACCATTCGAGTAGAAACGGATAGTGATTTGAAATTGGTATATAGTAATCGACTCTCTGAAGAAGTTGCTATGACAGTCAGTGGGTTACAAGTTCCAGGTACTCAAATTGGTGGGGCAGCCAGATTAATGTCACCCAATGTTGATTGGTCGCCGGTACTGCCGATCCGTCAACCCGCTGCGACCTGTTGGTATCATGCGAATACACCTGGCAAGATGGCAAGACAAATTCATGATGGTTTGGTTGGTATGTGGATTGTGTCTGATAAGACCAGTAAGAATTTAAATATTCCTAATCATTACGGCGTGGATGATTTTCCTATTATTATGCAAGATAAACGGCTAGATAGTTTTGGAACACCACACTATAAAGCGACAGCGGAAGGTTTTTTAGGTGATACTTTATTAGTTAATGGTGTGCAGGAGCCGTATATTGAAGTCGCTCGCGGCTGGATCCGCTTACGGTTACTTAATGCATCAAATTCAAGACGCTACGTATTGGAAATCAGTGATAAGCGACCATTTTTTTTGATAGCGAGTGATCAAGGGTTACTACCTGCTCCGGTGAGTATCGATAAATTACCTATGGCGCCTGGCGAGCGTCGAGAAGTATTAATTGATATGTCCAAAACAGAGTTATTGACGATAACGGCTGGCAGAGCGGCAGGTATTATGGATCGGATTAAAGGACTTTTCGAACCATCAACTTTATTAAATTCGACCAAGGTTTTAACCATTTGTTCATCAGGGCTATTATCATTGGTAACCGATAATTTACCAAAAACACTGGTTAATGACACTAGCCAAATCACATCGACTATTCGTAATCGTGAAGTGACCCTTAGTAAACCTTTTGGCATTAATGGTATGATGCGGGATGTAAATCGTATTGACTTAATCACTCAGCAGGGAGCATGGGAACGCTGGATAGTAAAAGCGCATGAGCCTCAAGCATTTCATATTGAAGGTGTTCGTTTCAAAGTTATTAATCATAATGGTGTTGTACCTGGCCCAGAGGATTATGGCTGGAAAGATACAGTATGGATAAATGGCTACAGTGAATTATTAGTTAATATGCTACAACCGTCTTATGATCATTTTCCTTTTTTGTATTTTAGTCAAAATTTAGAGAAAGCGGATAAAGGCTCAACTGCACAGATGGTGATCAACCCATCAGCTTAATTTATTTCTATAATATAGAATATTTTTGCGGCTGATTAATAAAAAAGTAATTTGTATTATTTTATGTTTTTATTATTTTGATTGTTATTTATTATTTAAAATTATCTATATAATAGTAATTAATGATTTGATTGTTTTTATAAAAATGTAGATTTATTGAAGAGTGATTGGATTTTTTAAATGTAAAATCCAATTTTCTATTATGCCAATATGGTGACCTAATGAATATTAGTTTAATCGCAGCAATGGCGGCGGATCAGGTAATTGGTTTGGAAAATAACATGCCATGGGTGTTATCCGGTGATTTAGCCTGGTTTAAGCGTAATACGTTAAATAAGCCAGTTATAATGGGACGTATAACTTATGAAGCTATAGGTAAACCTTTACCTCAACGTTTGAATATTATTCTTAGTCAAACACATTCGAGTAATGATAAAGGCGTTGTTTGGGTTAACTCAGTTGACGAGGCACTAGCCGCAGCTGGGGAAGTAGAAGAAATAATGATTATAGGCGGGGGGAAAATTTATGAATTATTCTTACCTCTGGCAAATCGTCTTTATTTAACGCATGTAGATGCAGAAGTGATTGGTGATACCTATTTTCCTGTTTATGAACCTGATGAGTGGGATTCCGTATTTACTGAATACCATGAAGCAGATGAAAAAAATTCTCATAATTATTGTTTTGAGATATTAGAACGTCGCTCACAAAGCTAAGTGAGACTCCTAGTGGTAATAAAAAATCGAAGGCTAACACTTCGGTTTTTTATTATTAATTTGAATTAGGTGATGTTAAATATATAAATAAAAATTAAATTTGTATTATTAATTAAATAATTTAAGTCAAATAGTTATAAATAGGGGTTTATTTAAATAGGTTTATAATCATTATTTTAGTAATATTAAAACAAAATTAATTAGTTTATTAGTTATATTCTATTATCTGCTGTTTAGCGACAAGTATAGTGTTAGTTATCTTTTAGTAAATGCAGGCTGGCTAAAATATTTTTTGTCCTCCCAACGAAGTAAAGTCAGTTTTCCTCCCCAGCAACAACCGGTATCAAGTCCATAAATCCCTTTAGGCGTTCCTTTCCCTTCCAGGGAAGCCCAGTGACCAAAAATAATGGCATATTCTGGTGGAATTTTTCGTGGCAGATCAAACCAAGGCTTTAAAGGCGGAGGGGTGTTTTCAGGTTTATTTTTCCAGGCCATATTTAACTGACCGTCAGGAAAACAATAGCGCATCCGGGTTAGGACATTGGTACTAAAACGTAAACGGGATAATCCTGTTAAATTGGGCGACCAGTTGTTCGGCATATCACCATAGATAGAGTCGATAAATAAAGGATAGGTATCACTACTAAGAACAGCCTCTACTTCTCTAGCACACATCTGGGCTGTTGCTAAGTCCCATTGCGGTGTGATCCCAGCATGTGCCATGATGATTTTTTCCTTATTGTCCACTTGTAATAGCGGCTGACGTCGTAACCAATTAACTAGTTCATTAGCATCAGGGGCGGTTAGTAATTTTTTCAGTTTGTCTTTAGGTTTATTATGACTAATGTTGGCATATACACCGATAAGATGGAGATCATGATTACCTAGTACCATTCTGACGGATGAGCCTAATGTTTTAATGTAACGTAAAACTTTTAGAGAATCCGGGCCACGGGCGACCAGATCACCGGTGAGCCATAAAACATCTTTTTGTGGCTCAAATTTTACTTGTTTGAGAAGTGCCTTAAGTTCACGATAGCAACCGTGAATATCTCCGATAAGATAAGTAGCCATAATTAGTTTATAAGTGTTGGGATAGCAAGACGAAAGACTGGGATATCAACATAAAAATTTTTACCATCATTATCTAACATTACATAATGGCCTTCCATAGTTCCCATTGGCGTTTCTATAATAGCGCCACTGGTATAACGATATTCGGCGCCGGGTTGAATGATGGGTTGTTCTCCTACAACACCCTGGCCTTGTACTTCGGTGCGTTTACCATCACTATTAGTAATTAGCCAATAGCGGCTGATTAACTGTACTGGTGTACGGCCAAGATTACGAATAGAAATCGTATAGGCAAAAACAAACCGGGCTTCTTCTGGTAAAGATTGATTTTCAATATAGACACTTTGAACTTGTATGCAGA